>JAQZBM010000065.1 GCA_029238945.1 Clostridia bacterium | reverse complement strand
AAGGATAGTCAAGTGAAGGATAAAAGATAGGAAGCTAAACAGCGGTTACCGTAAATGGTAGCCGCTATTTAATTTCCTATTGTAAAGCTAAATTTTATGTAGCCCGCCTTTTCTATTGTGATATAATAGAAATATTGACGAAGAAGTATGAAATCTGGCATATTATGAGGGGTTATCGAAGGAGGGATAGATATTTCTGTTTTTTTTCATATATTAGGTAATAACATAGTACCAATTTTTTTAATAATTATTTTAGGTTTTGTACTAAGTAAGAAATTTGATTTTAGTCTTTATACCTTAAGCAAAATGAATTTTTTTATATTTACACCGGGTTTCATATTTGTAAATCTCTATACGGCAGACTTACATTTGGATATGCTGAAGATAGTACTTTTTTGTGTAATATTCATGATTATCAGTGATTTGATGGCAAGAATCATAGCAAGGATACGCAAATATGATATGGGACTCACAAATGCTTTCAAGAATTCCATTATGTTCAATAATTCAGGGAATATTGGATTATCCCTTATAACTCTTGTTTTTGGCAGTGCACCCTTTGTTATTGACGGCAAAACTCCATATTTAAGTGAAGCCATTGCAGCACAGATAGTTGTACTGGTATTTATGAACCTGACAACCAATACCATTGGCTTTTACAATGCAGGACGAGCAACAATGAATTTTAAGGAATCTGTTAAGCAGATTTTCGGCCTGCCAACCTTATATGCAATACCATTGGCGCTGTTTTTTAGATATATGCAGCTTGATATAACATCAACGCCAATATGGCCGGCACTGGAATATGTCAAGAACGGGCTGGTACCGATATCTTTGATAACTCTAGGCGCACAGCTTTCCAAAACTGAATTCAACTTCAGGGATGCCAATGTGCACATAGCGGCATTTGCGCGCTTGATTCTGGGTCCGATAATTGCTTTTGCAATGATAAAGCTCATGGGACTCTCCGGGATAGTAGCCCAAACCCTGCTTATTGCATACTCTGTACCGCCGGCTGTTAATACAGCCCTAATTGCAGTAGAGTGCAACAACTATAAAAGCTTTGCTGCCCAAACCGTAATGGTAGCAACAATATTCAGTGCAGTTACCTTGACTGCAGCCGTATTCGCAGCCAGAATGTTATTCCCGGTTTAGCAGCCGGATAGAAATAAAAAAGCGCCGCATTTTAACGATGCGGTGTTTTTTTAGGTAGTGTTTTGTATCTTGAATTTATCTATGATAATATTATAAGAAATGCACTATAATAGAATTAATGTTTTGTTTTTTTGTTTTAAGGAGGAAGGGTTTTGATTTTCAGAGACATTACACTAAAAGACATGACTATATTGGATGAATGTAAAAGAATTTGCTCAGATTATATTTTCTCAGGTTTATATATGTATAAGGACTCCTTTAAGCTTAAGATTTCGGAGAACGACGGGGTTATTATTATTTGTTCGGACATGGCGGCACCCAGATTTTATATGCCTCTGGGAGACATAGAAAAAGGAATAAAGGCAGTCACCGGATATTGTAAGGAAATTGGCATCAGCCCTGCTTTCATCAAAATACCCGAGGATTATTTAGCCATGTTCAATGATTTTGGCTTTCGCATAGAGGAAGACCGTGATTCCTTTGATTATATATATAGAAATACAGACTTCCTTGAGTTTAAGGGCAAGCATTTTCGAAATCTTAGAAACAATTTGTACAGCTACCTTAGAAACTACAGTCCAAGCTTCAGCGAGGATGTAAAAGCATATAGGGAGCAGTGCAAGGCCCTTGCTGCAAAGCACAGCAATTCAGCTAATATTCTGGAGCCTACTTTGAAGATGCTGGATAACATAGATGTGTTTAATTTGAAGGGCGGGGTAGTACTGAACGGTAAAGAGGTATCTGCCTTCTGCCTGTATGAGGATATGACTGAGGATACTGTGGTATCTCATGTAGAGCTTACAGACAACTCTCACAGAGGGCTGCATGCCTACCTGATAAGGGAAATGGCAAAGGTCATGGGTGAAAAGTACATAAATAAAGAGGATGATATGGGATTGCCAGGCCTTCGCAGGTTTAAGGAAGGACAGAATCCCTGCCGCATGCTAAAAAAATACAAAGCCTTTGCGTAATTAATAAAAGGGGCTGTTGCAAAATGCATCCAAACTGACATTCCACGTGTGCACTCCGTCATCCTGAGCATAGCGAAGGATCTTTTCCATGCATCTTTAGATTCCTCGCTGCGCTCGGAATGACATAATGAAAGTTGCACAACAGACCTTTACGCCTGTGTAAACAGCTGGCTCCAATATCGTACCATTTTAGTGCCCCACTTGATATCCAAGTCTTCCACCGGCATATCATAAGCAAGCCTGAGTGCTGCCTCCGGCATGTTGACTCCTGCTCCATAATTTGCAACAAGGGAGCCTGATACTCTTGGGTTTATCTCAATAAGCTTTGGTCTTCCATCTCTTGAATACTTGAATTGTATGTTGATATTATATGAAAGCTTCAAGGCAGCAATTATTTCTTTTGATAGCCTTATCAGCTCTTCGTTCTTTTCTATCAAAGCTACAGTGGCAACTCCCATAGTAACCTCAAGCCTTTGTCTTGGTATGCAGATATATGTCTCACCGTTTTTGCATACACAATCTACACTGTATTCCTTTTCGGGGAGATATTCTGAAATCATAAGCTCCGGTATGCTGTCCAGGGCTTTCAGCTGATTTAAGTAAGTTTCCAGATTTACCTTGGCACTGACCCCTTCGTTTATTATATCCACCTTTTCATCGGTGATTATGCGGAAGCCCTTTCCGCCCTCTCCCTTTACAGGTTTTATGCAGACAGGTACGGCAGGATATCCCAGATTAAGCACTGCTGCTTTGATGGAGTCAAGTGTGGAGGCTAATGCGTAATGGGGTATAAAAGCCTCACTGCCGAAAAATCTGTACAGCTCTGCTTTGCTGTTGGCTATCCTAAGCTTCTCTGCATCCTCTGTTACCAAAACCTTTATACCCAGCTCCTTGAAACGGTTCAAGCTTTGGCACATAGGCAGCAGCTCATCGGTGTACTGTGGGATGATAGTGGTGACACCTTCCTTCTTGCAGATATCTATAATTGCATCTATATATCCCGGGTCCTTTGCCTTGGGAACAATATATTGTCTGCCTGTCGCCAAGAAACCTGCGGCGTCTTTGCCTGCGTTGTCCGCAGCAATCACCTCTATATCAAAGCCTTTTGCCTTTCTCAGCAGCCCTATGTCGGAAACAGTACCCATACTGCCTGCGATAGTCCAAAGTACCTTTAAATCCAATTTCATATCCCCTTTGCAAACTTAGTTAGTAAATTCAGTACAATTATACCATTTATAATAGGCTATGAATATACAGCTTA
Organism: Clostridia bacterium; assembly: GCA_029238945.1. GTDB lineage: Bacteria > Bacillota > Clostridia > Lutisporales > Lutisporaceae > GWB2-37-7. Next base: position 8,458 of record JAQZBM010000065.1, on the reverse strand, counting down.
TCTGAACCCTATATCTGAAATAGAGATATAGAGATAGCGGAACAAATATCGAGAAAAAACTGTATAAAAACTATAACGAATGGATATATTTCAATTAAAATAACGGATTTGTGAGAAAATCTCACAAATCCTATGGACTTTTAATATAATGTAGTATATGATGAAATTAATAAAATAGGTAGGTGAGATTTATGCTAATACAGTTCAATCTAAAGAACTACAAATCTTTTAAAGAAGAAATTTCTTTAGATATGACAGCAACTTCTATAAAAGAACACTCTTACAATCTAATTGAAGACTCTAGTGGAAATAAATATCTGAAAATCGCAGCAATATATGGTGCAAACGCAAGTGGTAAATCAAACTTGATTGATGCTTTCGGCTTTATGAGGTATTTTGTTCTAAGATCTCTAAGTTTGGAGGATGAAGATGAAAAACGTAACAGCAATCCTACTATACCGATAAGTAGTTTTGCTTTTGATACTGCTACGAAGAATAAGCCATCAGAATTTGAAGTATTTTTAGTTCATAATAATGTAGAATATCAATACGGTTTTGTTTTAGATCAGGATAAAATTTATGAAGAATGGCTTTATTCAAAGAAACCAAAAGGTAAGAATTATTATACACTTTTTGAACGCCTTGGCAATAAAGTTGAGTGCGGAGAAAAAATGAAAGCTGCTGAAAAGTTTGCAGATGGAATTAGTGATAAAACTTTGTTTCTGACACTAACAGCAAAAACAAAAATAAGTGTTTCAAAGAAAGTTCGTGATTGGTTTAGAAATAATATGATAATTGACTTCGGGGATGTAGTGTTTGAAAGTCTAATATCAAATAGGATTTCTCCAGAAATAGTTAACAATGAATTATACAAAAGGAAAATAGAAGAGTTTTTAGTAGCAGCTGATACGGGTATACAAGGCATCGTAGTTGAAAAGGCGGAAATTACCGATAATAGCAAAGAAGACAGTTATGAAATTTTTTCGCAGCATAAGATGAAGGATGGTAAGGAACTCGCTAGGATGCCTTTTAGCTTAGAATCAAGCGGTACCATAAAAATGTTTTGCTTATTTGATTTTTTGTGGGAAGCGTTAAACAATGGATATGTACTATTTGTTGATGAATTAAATGCAAAACTTCATCCTTTGTTGGTGCGATATATTATTAATATGTTTCATGATCCAGATATTAATAGAAATAATGCTCAGCTAATTTATACTACTCATGATACTTTTACATTGACAAGGGATGTTTTCAGACGAGATGAAATATGGTTTGCACAAAAGGATGACGAGGGTACATCTAGGTTATTTTCTTTAATACAATATAAATTAGACGATAATAGTAAAATTAGAAATGATGCATCATTTGATAAAGACTACATTGCAGGAAGATATGGAGCTATTCCGGTACTAAGAGAATTTAAACTTTTGGAGGAATAGACGAATGGGGAGTCAACGTGAGGAATATTTTAAAAAGAGAAAGGGCCAAAAGAAAAAAAGAGATGAAGAAAATCAAGAATTAGCACCATATAGGTACTTGATTGTTTGTGAAGGAAAAAAGACTGAGCCATACTATTTTGAAGGAATAAAAAAGAGAATTGAACTAAAGTATGCAAATAAAGTAACTATTGAGCAAAAAATTGAGTTGGAAATAGAGGGTACAGGAAGGAACACGAATGATTTGGTAAACTATGTAGGCTTTCTAGTATCTAGATCTACTTTGCCTTACGGTCATATATGGGTTATTTTTGATAAAGATGATTTTACTGATGACCAGTTTAATAGTGCTATACAACAAGCAAGTTCACATGGTTATCAAGTTGGATGGTCTAACGAAGCTATTGAGTTATGGTTTCTTCTTCACTTTGAGTATTTAGTAACAGGTATAGGTAGAGAACAATATTACGAAAAACTTACCGAACATTTTAAGAAGAATAAAATTGCAAATGGTAAATATGAAAAAAATATGAAAGAAATATTTGATATTCTAGAGCAGTATGGAAGTACAAGACAAGCGATTGACAGAGGTATCAAGTTGCAGGAAATGCATAAAGAGAATTGTAATAGCAATTCTCAAGCTAAAATGAAACCTGCAACAACAGTACATGAATTAGTTGCACAATTAATTACATATTTCACATAGAAGTTTAAATAATAAGCTTGATATCAGAAAAGGGAAGGTTTTGTTTTGAAAACCTATCCCTTTTATTTTTATACAATCTTTACTACAGTACCCACCCATACATACTTGACCAAGTCAAGAATGTCCTTGTTGTGCATCCGGATGCAGCCATTGGATACGGCCTTGCCTATGGAGGAGGGATTGTTTGTTCCATGTATGCCATAGTCTCCATAAGGTGCGTCCAAGCCCAGCCACCTGACACCAAAGGGGCCGCCGGGATTTACGGCAGCATTCTCGATTCTGAAGGTACCTCTGGGCGTAGGAGAGGAAGGTTTGCCCACGGCTATGGGATATGACTTGAATATCTTGTTATCCCGTATAAGATATAATCGCCTTTCATCCGGCTTAATAGTGATGCGGTATTGTACCCTGAGAGCTCTCATATATTCTGCATAGGGACATGTGAACATAAGATACCTCCTAATATATTGATATGGCACAAGCCTTGGTTCGTAGGGCTTCATGCCTATTATAATTATATTGGGAGAGGACAGTATATATGAGCTGCCTTAGCAGCTTTGAAGCGCCAGGAACCGTCCCCAGCGCTTCGTTATATAGCTATTTTATTGCTCCATTTGCCGCAGCGGTCGCCCAGGTAGCCGATGATGTTTTCATTCTCGTTTATTCTTACCACCTCGCACTTGTTGCTGCAGCCGTCGCATTCGAAGCTTGTGGATACAAGCTTGCTGTCGGTAAGGTCAAAGCCTTTGAATTTAGTTCTTCCGGTCTTGGCAACCGCATCTCTGGCAATTATGGCAGCTCCTATGGCTCCCATCATGCCATGGTTCTTGGGCACTATAACCTCAAAACCCAGAGCGTTTTCAAAGGCTGCCTTGATTCCTTTGTTTGCAGCAACACCCCCTTGGAAGAACACCTTAGGCACTATTTCCTTACCCTTGCCTACATTGTTCAGGTAATTTCTGACCATTGCCTCGCACAGCCCGCGTATAATCTCACTGTCATTGTAGCCCAACTGCTGCTTGTGAATCATGTCAGACTCTGCAAAGACGGCACACCTTCCGGCAATCCGTACTGAGGTATTAGCCTTCAGGGCATAGTCGCCAAACTCCTCTATGGGTATCTCCAGTCTCTCTGCCTGTCTGTCCAGGAAGGAGCCTGTACCTGCGGCACAGACTGTATTCATGGCGAAGTCTGTCACTACACCGTTCCTGAGTATTATTATTTTTGAGTCCTGACCGCCTATTTCCAGAATGGTTTTTACATCTCTGTCTATTTCAAGGGCTGCTACTGCATGAGCAGTTATCTCGTTCTTAATTATATCCGCGCCTATTATGGTGGAGGCTATATGCCGTCCGCTTCCGGTAGTACCTGCAGCAGCTATTTCCATATTGCTGTTCTTATCCTTCAGAAGCTTAAGCCCTTCCTGGATGGCATTTATGGGTCTGCCCTTTGTCCGAAGGTAAAGGCTGTCTATTAAATTCATATCCTTATCAATCAAAGCCAGATCGGTGCTTACCGATCCCACATCAACACCCAGATAATACATTGTTCTTTCTCCTTTCAAGCAAATCAACAAAGGCTTCAATTCTGGTTACGTAGCCTGCTTCACCGGTCATTTCATCAACTACCAGAGTCATTATGGGGAAATCCTTTTCCCTTGAAATCTTGGGGAGTATCGCCTTAGAAACAATTTCCGGCATACAGCCCATGGGGAATATCTGTATAGCCCCATCAAAGCCTTCATCATGAGCAAGGACTGCTTCGCCGATGCATTCTCTTGCATGGCCTCCTATACCAAGAGGCAGATAATCTCTTGCTTTTCTTTTTATTTCAAGCTGATTCAGCTTCAGAGGTGACAAAACCAAGTTCTTATACCACCAGCTGGGGGTCAGGGTCTTTTTGGTAGATACACCGTAATCCATTAGCTTATCTTCTATATAAAGATTGGAGAAGGGCTCTATAATTGTATAGATTTCTCCGATTATGGCTATTTTAATGGGCTTTTTATTCTTATCTGTCTTTACTTTGTCTAGGCGGCTCCTATAATCATAGAGCAGCTTTAGCATCTCTTCTGGGGTTTTGCAATTCATAGCTTCTGCCTTGCAGCTGTTCAGCAGCCTTTTGAAAGCTCCCTTTGTCGCTTCATAGCCTGTAAGAAAACGTGCCTTTGCTTCTATATCATCAATAAGATGCATTACCTTGAAGGCGTCTACAGCCGCTTTCAGCTTTTGAGCTTTTGTTTTGGTGCTGGCTCCTGACACTTTGCCAATCCTGTTTAAAAGCTCCTTGGCTCCGATGTCTAAAGGCACATCTAAAACTATAAAGTCCAGATTGTGTCCCAATCTTTTCATAAGATTCATCTGCATTTCACAGTACTCACCGAACCTGCAGGGACCGCAGCTGCCGGTAAGAATAACGGTATCAGCTCCCTGCTCAATAGCCTGCATGTAGTTGCCTATCATTATTTTAAAGGGAAGGCATATTTCCTCCGGTGAATGCAGGGAGCCTATTTCCAAGGCTGCCTTGTTGGTGAAGGGAGGTATGACATATTCTACTCCAAGCCCATCCATTAGGGCCTTTGCCGCTATATATATATTTCCCATGTGTGGGAAGGTTACTTTCAAGCTAACAGCTCCTCTCTATAAAACCTTAGCGTGTCCTCTCAAGCATATCTACAAAGGCCTCTACCCTTGTATCTAAGCCGGCTTCGCCTGTATGCTCATCCAGTTTTATCACCATAAAAGGAAAGTCATCGGTTTTATCCTTGATAAGTTCAATAACCACTGAATCTATGCCGCATGCGAAGGAGGATATGTATATTATGCCGTCAACAGCTTTGCTTTGTGCAGAGTGGACAGCGAAGCCATAGGAGTTCCTTGCGAAGCTCCAAAAGGGTTTTTTGTAAAGCTTCTTGACCTGGTCGTCAATTATACTTTCATCTGCATATTCCTCAGTGATGACTCCAACACCCAGCTTGTTAAGCTTCTTCACTATGTTCATGTTGATAAAGCTGTCATAAAGGTTATAGGGATGTCCTGTCAAAGCGATATTCAGGCGGAAGCCTTCATCTTTGATACCGCCTTTGAAGCGCTGCTGCTCATGTATGGCACTGTCTAATGCTCTCTTTATCCTGCCCGTGTCGTGGGTTACCATGCTTCCTGTTTTCTTTGCCCAGGCATATAAGCGGTCCTTTGACATAGCGTATATGGGTGCCATTGTCGTCCTCGGCATATCGGGAATACTGCTTACTACCATCTCAGGCAGCCCGCAGAATTTCGGGCAGATGAACTCCCTTTCCCGAAGCTGCATAATTCTCGGTATCGCTATCATATCGCACTTATCCTTTATTGAAGCTACATGACCGTGGTAAATCTTAACCGGAAGGCATGCCTCGTCTATGCAGTACTTTACGCCTGCGTTCAATATCTCTTTGTTGGTGTCGGGGGACGTGATTATTTCTGCTCCCAACTCATAGAAAAATGTGTCCAGGAAGCTTTGATATCTGCAATATAAAAGCCCTTTGGGAATTCCTACTATCATTGCAACCTCCGTATTTTAATGCTCACATTTATTTATTTTTACCCTTGAGGCGGCACCTTATACAAAATAAGGATTTTTGAAATAAAGAATATGAATTAAGGTAAATATTTACAATGGGCGAACCTTCTAGTAAAATTATTTCAGGGAGTTTGATATCACTAATATTATGGGGGAGTGCGGGGATGATAAAATTGCCGCTATACTGGGTGAAGTATATAAAAATAAGGATACAGGTATTTCGGGGAAAAGAGATACTAACTTAATGCTGGAAATTGATTTAAGCAGCAAGGTGTATAAGATTATAGAATTGCAATTTGTTCCTCAGGGAATTTCCATATATAGCGGGCTTTGCTTTAAGGGAGAAAATATTCTGATGTGTCAAGCGGGATATTTATGTGACGAAAAAGAACCTCAATGCATTATTGAGGTAGATAAGGAAGGGAACTTTATAGATAAATATGATATCTATGAGGAGCAGGGGATATATAATATACAAGTATCTCCGGATAATAAGAAAATATCATATCAGGCAGGGCAAACTCCCGTAGACTTATATGTTTACGATATTGAAAAGAACAGCAGGCTTCAAATATTCAAGTCTGACGCTGCAAATACATATTCCTATTGCATTTATTCTGCTTGGAGCAGAGAAGAAAATACTTTATACTATATAACCTTGGACGCAGATAATTATTATCTACATAAGTATGAATTTTAGAAATGAGGGCTCAACAGGATGACAATAACTGCGAAACTGCGGTGCCTGACACCACAGAATCCGGTGCCTGACACCACAGAATCATCTGGTGGGGCGGAAATGGCTAAGCGGGCCGCTGAGCATGATTCTGCTCATTAGGTTGGTAAGCTCGTCGGCAGATATTTTCATGCCTGTTTCCAGCCAGTATACTATAATACCTACATTGGCGGCTACGATATACTCTATCAGGTAGTCACTGAACTCTCCAAGTTTGTTTTCATCCTTCAGCTTGTCCAGAAAGTTAAGCTTTGCAACCTGCTTAACCTTCTTCAGAAAAGAGGGGGAGCCGTTGGCACCTAAGAGCGCCTTGAAATACTTGCTTTTATCCTTAACATATCCCAGAGCTTGAACCAATATGGGTCTGATTGTTTCCAAATTAGCATTTTGAGCTGTGAAACCCTTAAGCTTGGAAATCATTTTGTTTAAATCATCTAATATTTCATCCTCAATCTCGTCCAGAAGGTCGTAAATATCCTGATAGTGTATATAGAAGGTTCCTCTGTTCAAGCCTGCCTTATCAGTTATTTCCCTGACTGAAATACCGTCAATGCTTCTGTTTATATATAGGTCAATAAATACATTCTTAATTAATTGCTTAGTATGCAGCACTCTGCTTGATTCAAAATCATTATTCATATTTATCACCTTTTTCTATCATAATTAAAAATTCTTACTTAAAATCAACAGAATTGTAAAATGTGTTCATCTTATTATAAAACACAAGTAATATAATTGTAGTATAACTCAACAGACTGTTGATTTCAATAATATATAGAATATATGTAATATATTTCCTGACACAGTAAGAAATTTTGGGGGTCGTACTAATGGCTAAATTATTTCACGTTGGTATTGATGTTGGATCTACTACCATTAAGGTCGTTGTTTTGAATGATACCATGAAGTTAGTCTACAGCAGATATCAGAGACATTTATCCGATATAAAGGGGACGATAGATGAAATACTTGGCGATGTCTGTGAAAGGTTTAAGGAAGACAAAGCTGCAATAACTATAACAGGTTCAGGGGGCATGTCCCTGGCAAAGAATTTAAAGGTTCCTTTTCTACAGGAGGTTATAGCCGGTACGAAGGTCATACAAACCTATTACCCTCAGACTGACGTAGTAATTGAGCTTGGCGGAGAAGATGCCAAGATAATGTATCTAAAGGACGGAATAGATCAGAGAATGAATGGAACCTGTGCAGGCGGTACAGGTTCTTTTATAGACCAAATGGCGACCTTGCTTCAAACGGATGCCATAGGTTTAAATGAGCTGGCAAAGGATTATAAGACAATATACCCCATCGCTGCAAGGTGCGGGGTTTTTGCCAAGACAGATATACAACCTCTGCTGAATGAGGGCGCAGCCAAGGAGGATATCGCAGTCTCTGTATTCCAGGCTGTTGTTATACAGACTATAAGCGGTCTGGCATGCGGCAGACCTATTAAAGGAAATGTAGCATTTCTGGGAGGACCTTTGTACTTCCTCTCAGAGCTTAGAAAGAGATTTATAGAGACATTGAATTTAAATGAGGAGCAGGTCATTTTCCCTGAGAATTCACAGCTTTTCATAGCGATTGGAGCGGCACTGTCATCAGTGGAAAATAAGGGAATCCCATTCAGCACTTTGTTTAGCAGGCTAAAGAGTCTGAAAACAATTTCACAGGAGGAAACAGAAAGACTGGCTCCACTTTTTGAAACTGCTGAGGACTATGAGGCCTTTAAGCTGAGACACAACAGGCATTCTGTAGTGAAGCGTAAGCTTACAGGCTTTGAAGGCAATTGCTATCTTGGCATAGATGCAGGCTCCACCACTACAAAGGCAGCCCTTGTGGATGACGAGGGTGCGGTGCTTTATACTTACTACGGCAGCAATGAGGGCAGTCCTCTTAAGTCTACCATTAGAGTGCTTAAGGAGCTTTATGGTATCATGCCGCCTAAGGCTAAGCTTGTAAATTCAACTGTTACAGGCTATGGAGAAGCCTTATTGAAGGCGGCGCTTAAGGTGGATATCG
>JAQZBM010000319.1 GCA_029238945.1 Clostridia bacterium | reverse complement strand
GACTATATTGAGGGCGGTTTAATCCTCTTATATCATAAGGGAAAGCCGATAGGCATAGTCAGAGGTACCAAGGATGAATATGAGGATGCACCGATTATGAATATCGGACCTTTAGCAATCCTGCCGGAGTATCAGGGGCAAGGGTTAGGCAGAAGCCTGCTTAGAGCGTCACTGCATTTAGCCGAGGATGAAGGATATCATAGAACCATACTTTGTGTAAATGCTGAGAATGATAGAGCGAAGTCCTTATATATTCAAGAGGGCTTTAAGCAGGTAGAGGCAGTTGCATGCTATAAATATGATTTAACAAATGAAGCAGGTAGAATTTAATATAGAAAAAGGTTATGCCGAGGAAGCTTTGTTCAAGAGGTTTTTCCTTGGCATTTGCTTTATTTATATCATATTCAACGTATTCTAAAAATTTTGATATTTTTGATGTTATGCGATACAATTATATTAATATACCTATGTTGTAGAATACCGATGCACCAAATCTTTAAGCGGGGGGAAAAAGATGAAAAAGCGAACTAAAATGACCATTATGCTTTTTGCATTTATAATATTTTTTGCTGTGATATTTAGTTATAGCAGCAAAATCAGCGGTATTTATAACAATATATTTAGCACTTATCATGATGATGAAATAGAAAAGAGGCTTATTATTGGCCGTGCCAGTGATTCCATAAGCTTAGATCCGGGAAACACAACAGATATGGATTCTGTTAAGGTTACAGCGAATATATTTGAAACACTTGTTAAATATGAAAAAGAGGGCAAGGATATCATTCCCAGCCTTGCAACCAGCTGGAGCTCAACTGAGGATGGGCTGACCTGGGTATTTCGTCTGCGTCAAGGAGTTAGGTTTCAGGACGGAACGATTTTTGATGCTCATGCAGTGGTTTTTAATTTTCAGCGGTGGATGGATAAGGACAATCCTTATCATAATGGGCAATTCAGTTACTGGAATTATGTATTTGGCGGGTTTCCGGGGTTTGTAAAAAGTGTATATGCTATTTCAGATTATAGTATAGAAATAAAGCTGGATAAGCCTTATGCACCCTTTCTAAGTACCTTGGCAATGCCTGTATTTGGAATTGGAAGTCCAGAGGCTATAAAAAAATATGGTGATGAGGTGTACAAGCATCCTGTGGGAACAGGACCCTTCTATTTTATAAACTGGGAGCCCAATCAAAGTATTTTGCTTGCACGTTATGATGGTTACTGGGGAATACCCGCTAAGGTGGATGAAGTTGAATTTAAGGTTATTTCTTCAAATGAAGACAGGCTGGAGCAACTGAAGTTGGGAACCATACACATTGCTGATAATCTAGGACCGGATGATGTAGCTGCAATACAGGAAGATCAGAAGCTGCAGCTATTATTAAGACCATGCTTTAATGTTGGGTATATCGCTTTAAACAATGAAAAGCCGCCCTTTGATAATAGAGATGTTCGCACTGCTATAAATCTTGCGATTAATAAGGAAGAAATGATTAAGGAAGCTTTTGCAAATCAAGCAAAGTCAGCGAAGACACTGGTACCCCCTCTTCTATGGGGATATAACGAAGGAATAAAGGATAGTGAATATGATCCTGAAAGGGCAAAGCAGCTTTTAGCAAAAGCAGGCTATCCGAAAGGGTTTAAAACTACATTGTGGTTTATGAACAGTTCAAGAAATTATTTTCCAAAGCCTTTGCAAACAGCGGAGTATATTAAAGAAAGTCTAGCAAAGATAAACATTGAGGCAGCTATTATCACCTATGAGTGGGACGAGTATCTGAACAGGATTCAAAACGGAGAGCATGAGATGGCACTGATTGGTTGGACAGGCGATAATATAGACCCGGACAACTTCCTTTACACCCTTCTTGCATCTGAAAATGCGAAGCCCGGCAATGCCGGCAATTACTCTTTTTATAAAAGCAAAGAGGTGGATATCTTGCTTACCCAAGCTAGACAAACCACGGATATGGTATTTAGGAAGAATCTTTACAGAAAGCTTTTGGAAATAGTCGATACTGATAAGCCCTCCGTTCCCTTAGTACATACCATGCCTGTATTAGCAGCACGGAGATCTGTGAAGGGCTACCTGCCCTATCTCACAGGGGTGGAATCCTTGGAAAAGGTTGATATTGAAGCTGAATAATGTACAGAGGTAGAAATTATGAAAGTGAAATCCTTTAAAATAGTTATGCTGATCGCTTTATTGCTATTGCTTATCGTAAATGCAACGATCTTTGAGAAGAAGAAAGAAGCTAGCTTTAACTCTCTTCCCAGCCTCCCAAAGCCAATAGCTAAGGAATATGCATTGATAACCTCGGCTGGACAGGGTACGGATGCTTACATTATCAATGACATTGCGAATAAAATGATGATTCATAACTATTTTATGCCTCAAGCAGAAGCAACAAACTTGGAAGGAATCAACACCCTGGTATTTGTTGTGGGGTATAGCCCTATGGGAGAGAAAATCCATAATGCAAACTATGCTTCTGAGAAGAAGCGAATCATAGAGCTTCTAGAAAAGTCTAATGAAGATAGTATTACAGTCATAACAGTATACATTGGCGGAAAACAACAGCGTGAAAAAAGAACAGAAGAGTTACTAAATATTATCAGCCCTGAGACGGATTATTTGATAGGAACAAAGGCCGCCAATACGGATGGTTTTTTGTCTGAATTGGCTAAAAGCAATAGAATACCCTTAA
>JAQZBM010000318.1 GCA_029238945.1 Clostridia bacterium | reverse complement strand
GTAGTGCAGAATAATGATAAAGACCTCTGCTGAGTAAATTCAAGCAGAGGTCTTTGCATATAAAGATATAGATTTTAAATATAGCCATTTCAATACTATTTCATTTATTAGGATCTCATCCTATTGCTATATTGTTATTTATAAAATAATTACTGCAACAATGACAGTTGCGATAAATCCTACTGATACAGGTATGATGTTTTTTCTAACTAGCTCTGCAGGCTCTACACCGCATATTGCTGCTACAGGAATAACACCCCAAGGGATGATTGTTCCGCCGCCTACCCATATAGCAGAAATCTGACCAAGAGCTGCAAGTCCTTCTTTGCTGATGCTTATTGCGCCAGAAAAGGTTTGGGCTAATGAACCAACCAGTGGAAGGCCAGAAAATCCTGAACCATCAAGACCGGTGATGCCCCCTATAAGTGCCTGCATGATAACTACAGGAAACTTTGATAAAGGTACTTGATCAGCAAGATAAATACCGATATCCGTCAATAGGCCAGTTGCGTTTGGACCCAGTATCTCCTTTGCCATTCCTTCACTTCCAAGGAAAAAGAAAGCACCTATTACGATTACCGGAGCAAATATCTTTATTCCAAATATAAAGCCATCTCTTATATAATCAGTAACCTTCTCAAAAGAATTCGAGAGCTTATGCTCAATGATCGTTACCAACGCCATTATGATAACGGCAGTACCACCCACTAGCGCAGTAGCATCTCCGCCTCGCAGCTTAAACTTAAACATTAAATATGCATCAAATAAGAAGGCAACAGGAGTAGCAATAGCTACAAAGATAGTGCCGGAGGAAGGCTTCGTAACAGAATTTGAAGTTAGCTCAGCCGTTGCTGTAATTTCTATATTCATATTTTTCAAGTCTTTTCGCATCATTAAAAATGAAGTTACAACGGTCACTATGCTCATGGTTAACCAAAGGGGCAAGCTTGCACTTAGTATGGAGCTGGCATTTTCAAAGCCTGCAGCCTTTGCCGTTATGTCCGGTGCTCCTTGTATGAAAAAATCACCGGATAGTGCTATGCCGTGCCCAAATAAATTCATAGCGGCGGCGGCCCAAACTGCTGGCAATCCGGTCTTCAGTGCTGCCGGAAGCATGATTGCTCCAACTAAGGCGATAGCAGGGGAAGGCCAAATGATAAAGGAGACTGTTGTCATGACAAGTCCCAGACTCCAAAAGGCTATGTTTCTGTTTATCATGAGCTTTTTTATGGGGCTCATCATTAGCTTATCTGCTCCTATATCGCCAAGTGCCTTAGACATGGCAACAACAAGGGATATGATAACGATAATTCCTAAAAATTCCTTCCCTGCAGCAATAATTGCATTGAATATAACTTGTACAGCTGTAAGCACGCTTCCTGAGGAAGCAAGGCCAATCATAAACAAGCCTATGATGCAAGGGAGAACAGTATCCTTTCTAAAGGCCATTGTTAATATGATTACAAAAACCATTATGATATAAATGTAGTGAAGTATCCCAAGTGAATCCATTGTTTTCCTCCCATCATAATTTATTCGAAAATATATTTATTAAACCGCATTCTTCAACACGTCTGGTAATTTCTGCAGAATCCATAATATATGTCCCGAACTTCTTCATTCTCTCAAAATATACCGAACCTGAGAAGGTATATTTCTTTGACATTCCTTCAGGCTTTGACATTCTTTCTTTAACATAAGCGATAGCATCTCCGGTGGAAAGACTTTCAGGTATCAAAAGCAGCTCTTTACCTAAAGCATGTCTTACACTGTTATGTCCTGCCAACGTGCCCGTTACAATCGCTTCAGTATGTCCAACCAAAAGACCTGCTTTTTCTCCACAGCAGAATAGATTATCTGCTCCTTCAACCTTGAGATGGTTATCTCTAGGTGCCATTGCAAAATATCTCATGGAGTTGCCTTTTCCGCCGGAATATGGGTCTTCGTATCTGGCGTTTTCAAAGCCTGGAATCATTCTTAAGGTTTCAAGCTTATAATAGGGTGTCATAAGCTTTGCGTGGCCGGTATCCAGGAGAACAATGTTATCCTTGAATTCAGGAAGAGCATACTGCTGACATGCCTTTACTTCAAGGTGATCCTCTATAAGCTCAGGAGGAAGCGGTATAACTGCAACACCATTCTCATTAAGCTCTCTTTGAATTTCTTCTGAAAGTGATTCTTTATATAGCTTGCAGGAGCCGCTCATAGCACCTATGGAGCCATCTGCTTTTGTACCCATAGATTCTTTTATATTGGCAAGACCCGTAATACTTACTCTACCTCCGAAGCTTGGACATCTTAATATGCACATGGCACAGCCATTGCCATATTTAATGCAGTTATTCATAGGGCCTGCGGTACCTGTTGCATCTATAAATACATCACCTTCATATATAGTGCCGTTTTCATCTTTAACATTCAATATTTTCCCGTTATGAAGCTCTAAATCCGCAATACGCATATTAAAAAATATTTTTATGCCCAAGCTTGTCATATGCTCTAAAACCTCACCGTGGGTTTTGGCAATATCATAGAGATTTGCATGCTTGTGGCCTGGGAAGTCTATATTCGTATGCCTTGCTGATTTATCGCAAATTTCAAAAAGATCACCACCGCCCATAGCGATAATTTCTTCTGTTGCAGTATATCTGCCATTGTTTCTCATGATACCGCCGACGAGTCCTGTACCAAGAAGCATATCCGTTCTTTCCAGAACGATGAC
>JAQZBM010000317.1 GCA_029238945.1 Clostridia bacterium | reverse complement strand
TGGCAGCTGCACTTGGCGGTACACAATCCTTGCATACAAACTCAAAGGATGAAGCCTTAGCACTTCCAACAGAAAGTTCTGTTAGAATAGCTCTAAGAACTCAGCAGATCGTAGCATATGAAAGCGGAGTAGCTGAGACAGTAGACCCATTGGCAGGCTCATACTATGTTGAGGCAATGACAAATGATATAGAAGCTAAAGCTATGGAATATATAAAGAAAATTGATGATATGGGCGGCGCTTCGAAGGCAATTGAAAGAGGCTTTATACAACAAGAAATCCAAGATAGTGCATTCAAGTATCAAATGGAAATTGAAGCCGGCGATAGAATCATCGTAGGTATGAACAAGTTCCAAATCAAAGAAGATGCTCCAAAGGGACTTCTGAGGGTTGACCCTGTAGTAGGAGAGCTTCAAAGAAAGAAACTTGAGACACTCCGAGCAGAAAGAGACAATAACAAGGTGAATGCAGCTTTGGAAGCTTTAAGAAAAGCGGCTCAAACTGATGAAAACCTAATGCCTTTCATAATAGACGCAGTAAAGACCTATGCTACTTTGGGAGAAATCTCTCAAGTGCTTAGAGATGTATTCGGAGAGTACCAACAGTCCGTTATACTTTAATGCGAAAATGGGACCAGGAGCTATAGGCTATAGCTCTCGTCCTTTATCCATTTAGTAAATATTAAATAAATAATAGAAGCTAATTTATATTTCAGGGAGGTAATCAAATTGGATAGACCTATCAGAGTTGTTGTTGCAAAGCCGGGACTGGACGGACATGACAGAGGTGCAAAGGTTGTTGCAAGAGCTTTAAGAGATGCAGGAATGGAAGTTATATATACAGGCTTAAGACAAACACCGGAGCAGATAGTTGAGACTGTAATACAAGAGGATGCTGACTGCTTGGCAATGAGTATACTGTCCGGAGCCCACAATCACCTTTTCCCGAAGGTAGTAAGCCTTTTGAAGGAAAGAGGAGTAGATGACGTTCTTGTTGTAGGAGGCGGCGTTATACCGGAAGATGATATTCCAGGTCTAATAGAGGCAGGTATAGCAGGTATATTCACTCCGGGAACACCTACATCTGTGACAATCGATTTCATTACGCAAAATATTAAAAGAAAATAAAGGTGATAATATGGATATAAGGGCAGGCTTGCTGAATGGAGACAAAAGAGCTGCCGCCAGACTTATTACCATGGCTGAAAACGGTGATGAAGAAGCAGTCAAAATTATAAGAGAATATTATCATCTTACCGGTAAGGCAAGGATAATAGGAATAACAGGACCTCCCGGCGCGGGTAAAAGCACAGTAACAGATAAACTGGCAAAGAACCTGCGCTTGCAAGGTAAAAAGGTTGGTATAATAGCCGTAGACCCTACCAGCCCTTTTACCGGGGGAGCAATCCTTGGTGACAGAGTGAGAATGACGGATCTCAGTACCGACCCGGGAGTATTTATAAGAAGCATGGGTACAAGAGGAGCACTGGGAGGCCTGTCAAAAGCAGCTCATGATGCAGTGAGAATTTTAGATATTTACGGCATGGACTATATATTTATAGAAACTGTCGGTGTAGGTCAATCAGAGGTTGATATAGTTAAGCTTGCTGACACTGTAGTAATGGTAATGGTACCGGGACTTGGCGATGATATACAGGCTATTAAGGCAGGTATTATGGAAATTGGGGACGTTTTTGCAGTCAATAAATCGGACCGTGAGGGTGCTGAAAAAACAGCAACAGAAATCGAAATAATGCTTGATTTCAACAAGAGCTCGGATTACAGACCAAGTGTTGTAAATATAATTGCAAGAGATAATAAAAATGTGGATGAGCTGATTGCGGCTATTGATAAGCATTGGGAGTATTTGCAAAAGAACAATAATTTTGAAGAACGCAAAAAGAACAGCATAAGAACCGAAATAATCAGCTTGATAAATCAGTATGTTATCACATCTATACAGAGAGATAGCAGCAAGGTAAGCTTGATTGAAGATATGGTGGGAAATGTATATGGCAAGAAAATTGACCCATACAGTGCTGCCGTAGAGATTTTTAAAGATGTATCTAAAATTAACAGAAATGTATAACAATTTATAGACAAGCTTTTATTTTAAGAGTAAAATTAAATAAAATGGGGGACTCTTTGAATTATTAAATTCGAGGATGTCCCTATAAGTATGATAGGAGGTAAAGACTTGGTTAATAAAGTAGATCATATCGGCATAGCAGTTAGCAGCTTAGAGGAATCCATAAAGTTCTATCAAGAGGTTCTGGGCTTGGAACTACACGGCACAGAAGTTGTAGAAGAACAAAAGGTAAAAGTAGCTTTTTTACCAATTGGAGATACAGAAGTTGAGCTGCTGGAAGCTACAACACCGGACAGCGCTATAGCAAAGTTTATTGAAACGAAGGGACAAGGAGTGCAGCATATTGCTTTCAGAGTTGACAATATAGAAGCAGCCTTGGATGAAATGAGAGCAAAAGGAATCAGACTTATAGATGAGAAGCCAAGATATGGCGCAGGCGGAGCTAGAATCGCATTTTTACATCCAAAGAGCACAAATGGTGTTCTAATTGAACTCTGCGAGAGAAAATAAGGAGGATTAGGCTTATGTCAGTTGATAAGATCAGTGATTTGCATTCAAGGCTGGAAACCATACAAGCAGGCGGCGGCGAAAAAAGAATCGAGAAGCAGCACAAATCAGGCAAAATGACAGCAAGAGAAAGAAT
>JAQZBM010000316.1 GCA_029238945.1 Clostridia bacterium | reverse complement strand
TGGAAACAATACCTTCGTATTCCACGCCAATCCTCTCCTTCATGTACTCAGCCTTCTTGAGGTCCTCCACATCACGCTCAGCTTCTTCAGCAGTTCTTTCTCTCAAAGAGCAGTGATCCGCTATTTGCTCTATCTTTCCATGAAGCTCTGACAGCCTGCTGCCCTTCAGCTTGCCGTGCAAATCCTCCTTTATTATCCTGTGTATCATAAGGTCAGGATATCTTCTTATAGGTGATGTGAAGTGACAGTAATACTTTGCTGCCAAACCAAAGTGTCCGAGGTTTGCACTGGTATAACGGGCTTTTTTCAAGGATCTCAGCATCAAGGTACTGATTATCCTTTCCTCTCTTGTTCCCTTAATTTTCTCCACCAGCTGCTGCAGTGTCTTCGGGTGCAGCTCTGCTATTCCCTTCAGGTGATAGCCGAAATTGTATATGAATTCATTGAAGGCTTCAATTTTCTCAGGTGAAGGGTCTTCATGGACTCTGTATACAAAGGGTGCTTCCTTCCAGAACATGTGCTCAGCTATGGTCTCATTGCAAACCAGCATGAACTCTTCAATTATCTGCTCGGAAATTCCTCTTTCATAAGGTCTGATTTCTATTGGTCTGCCTTTGTCATCAAGTATTATCTTTGTTTCTTCAAATTCAAACTCTATGCTGCCTCTTACTACTCTTCGCTTGTTCAGAATCTGCATCAGCTCATGCATTTGTTCAAAGGTCGGTACAAGCTCCTTATATCTTTCTATTGTCTCAGGGTCCTTGTCTGTGAGAATTTTGTTCACGTTTTTGTAGGTCATTCTTTCTTTGGTTTTGATGACACTCTCAAAAATCTCGTATCTCTCAACCTTGCCCTTACTGTTGATTTCCATGTCGCAGCTTAAGGTAAGGCGCTCTACCTGCGGGTTCAAGCTGCATATGCCGTTGGAAAGTCTCTTAGGAAGCATTGGTACTACTCTGTCTACCAGATACACGCTGGTACCTCTCTTCAGCGCCTCAGTATCCAGTGCAGTCTTCTCAAAGACATAATGGCTTACATCGGCTATATGTACTCCCAGCAGATAGTTGCCGTTAGGCAGCCTTTCTACGTTTACTGCATCATCCAGGTCCTTGGCGTCCTCGCCGTCTATAGTCACAATTATCCTGTCTCTCAGGTCTCTTCTGCGTTCCAGTTCCTCTTCCTTGACTACCTCAGGTATCTTGTTTGCCTGCTTCTCCACATCCTCAGGGAACTCCTCCGGCAGGTTGTGGGTTCTTATGATGGACAGGATGTCGGTTCCCGCTTCATCCTTGTGACCAAGTATCTCAACAATTCTGCCCTCAGGGTTTCTTCTTCCTTCAGGCCATACTGTTATCTCTACTACTACCTTGTGTCCTTTTTGTGCTCCATTGAAGTCATTCTTTGATATGAATATATCCTGATATATTCTTGGATCGTCAGGTATTACGAAGGCAAAATTCGGACTGGCATCAAACAAGCCTACGATTCTCTCATTTGCTCTCTCCAGTATCCTTATTACTTCTCCTTCACTCTTCCTGGCGTTTATCTCACCTGCAGTCAGCCTTACTATTACTCTGTCGTTATTCATCGCCCCGTTCAGGTTTCCTGCCGGGATAAACATATCCATTATCTCTTTGTTGTCCGGGATAAGGAAGGCAAAGCCCTTTTTGTTACCTTGAATTCTTCCCGGCACAAGATTCATTTTCTCAGTTATACCAAACTTTTTCTTCTTGGTTTGTATGATATCTCCATGCTGCTCCAGCTGCGAAAGCGCATCATTGAAAGAGCTCATGTCTGTCTCATCAATGTCCATTGCTCCCTTCAGCTCTTCATATTTAAGGGGTTTGTATGCATCCTCCCGCATGAAGCTGAGTATTTTATTTTTTATTTCTATTAAGTCATCCATTTCTAAACCTCCATAATTTCAGAATTCGTTTTGCATCTTTTGCTTATAAAGCTGAAAACCTCTTCAAAGACCTGTTCCTTCTCGCAGTCGCAGGTAATCACATGCCCGCTCTTATGTAAAAATATTATGCTCTTGTCCGTCGATGCTACTCTGTTATATATGTAGTTTGCGCTTGAAGGGTGAACTGTTTCATCCCTGTAGGACTGCATTACCAGTATAGGTTTATCTACTTTGTGCAGACTTTCCTTGATGATATTGATAAGCTGCATCAGGTTTAATATGCTTTTAACCGGAGTCTTGTTATGCAGTATTGTCTGCTGTTTATTCGTATAGGAGTAGACAGGCTTACAATCCCCCTTACATCGTGTTGCTGAGCCAAATGAAGACCTATAGCTCCGCCCATGGATAAACCCACTATGAATATTTCCCCACACTGTCCGGAAAGCTCTTGATATGCCTCCTCCGCAGACCTAATCCAGTCCAAATGGTTTGTGGATTTCATGTCTCTTATGGAAGTTCCATGTCCTTGCAGCAGCATCCCTTTTACTGTATAACCCTTCTCCCTGAGATAGTCTCCCATATACCTCATTTCAGAGGGTGAGCCTGTGAAGCCATGTATCAGCAGCACTCCTGTATTATTTCCTGGAAAATAAAATTCCTTAGCATTCTCATGCAAGAAACTCGACAAAATATCACCCCAACGTATATATTTTTTTACTTATTGATATTATGTCGCAATTTTATTTTTTCTATGTTAAAAGGAAATATTTATCTGCCGCGTCGAAATATTTTTTATGTATAACGTGCTGAAGATTCTTCTCATATGGGTGGACACATAGGTCTGCACTCTACATATGGAATGACAGTATTACCAATCGTTATTTATAAATTTTTTATGAAAAACAAATAAACAGCTGCTAAGGCTATTGCCAGCTGAAGAATTATTATTGCAGGTATGCCATATACAAACTGCTTGTGCTGAGTCTTGTGTCTGTAGTGCTGCATCCCTGATTTTACTCCTATAGAGCCGCCAAGCAAGGCTGTAATGAAAATTGTTTTCTCGCTTATTCTCCATTGATGTTTTTGAGCCTTTGACTTATCGATTCCCATCAGTATAAAGCCAAAAAGGTTCACTGCCAGCAAATATATTAATAAATACCTCATAAATACCTCCTGCAAGTATCTCCAAAAACAAAAGCTATGCATAGCTTAATATGCATAGCTTAATTTTATATCTATTCTTATACTATATGAATAATGGAGCAAATACAAGTGCCACTATAGTCATAAGCTTTATAAGTATGTTCATTGATGGTCCTGCAGTATCCTTGAATGGGTCACCTACAGTGTCACCAACAACAGCAGCTTTGTGAGCTGTGCTGCCCTTACCGCCATGCGCTCCGGACTCTACGTATTTTTTCGCATTATCCCATGCACCGCCGGCATTAGACATCATTATGGCAAGAAGTACTCCGGTTACTACTGCGCCTGCAATCAGACCGCCCAAAGCTCCCTTATCATAAAGTCCTACTGCAATAGGTGCTGCTACTGCCAGCAAGCCCGGCAATATCATTTCTTTCAATGCAGCAGCAGTTGAAATATCAACGCATTTTGCATAATCAGGCTTAGCTGTGCCCTCCATAATTCCGGGTATTGTCCTGAACTGTCTTCTAACCTCTTCTATCATATGGTTAGCTGCCTTACCTACTGCATCCATTGTTAAAGCTGAGAAAAGGAACGGCAGCATACCGCCGATAAACAATCCAACCATTACCTTAGGACTAAGTATATCTATTGTAGTCAACTGTACAGCAGTGGAATAGGATGCGAACAATGCCAAAGCTGTTAATGCAGCAGAGCCTGTTGCGAAGCCCTTGCCTATTGCAGCTGTTGTATTTCCTACTGAGTCCAGCTTGTCAGTTATAGCTCTTACGCTCTTTGGCAGCTCAGCCATTTCTGCTATACCGCCTGCATTATCAGCTATTGGTCCATATGCGTCTACCGCTACAGTCATTCCTGTAGTTGAAAGCATACCTACTGCTGCTAAAGCTATACCGTATAATCCAAGATAGTGATATGATATCAACACAGCTGCTGATATAAACAGCATAGGTGCTACAGTGGACATCATTCCGACGCCAAGACCGCTGATTATTGTAGTTGCTGCGCCTGTTTCTGACTGTGCTGAAATTTTCTTTACAAATCTATAGTCTCCTGAGGTATATATCTCAGTAACAAATCCGATTATTACTCCGACTACCAAGCCTGAAGCAACAGCATAGAATGCGTTTAAGTCTCCAAACATAACTCTGCTTAAGAAAAATGCACTTATCAAAACTATAATTGCACTTATGTATGTTCCATTTCTTAATGCACCTTGTGGGTTAGCTTTCTCACCTGTTCTTACAAACAGTGCCGCAATTATTGATGCTATAATACCTGCTGCTGATAGTACAAGCGGGAATGCAACACCTTCAATTTTACCGGCATATGCAAGGGCACCAAGTGTTATTGCTGAGATTATAGCCCCTACATAGGATTCAAATAAATCGGCACCCATACCGGCAACGTCACCTACGTTGTCACCTACATTGTCTGCAATAACTGCAGGATTTCTTGGGTCATCCTCAGGTATTCCGGCTTCTACCTTACCAACCAGGTCTGCTCCTACGTCTGCAGCCTTGGTGTAAATTCCGCCTCCAACTCTTGCAAAAAGAGCTATTGAGCTGGCGCCCAAGCCGAAACCGGTTATTATATTTACGTCTCTAAAAATTATGTATAGCATTCCGACTCCGAAAAGTCCTAAACCTACTACGCTCATTCCCATTACTGCGCCGCCCTTAAAAGCTATGCCTAGGGCTTGGTTCTGGCCCTTCTGAGCCGCATTTGCAGTTCTTGCATTGGCCATAGTTGCTACATTCATACCGAAGAAGCCTGCCAATATTGAGAAAAGTGCTCCAAATACAAAGCATAACGCAGTCAGCCAGCTATTCAGGAAAATTCCGATAGCAGCTGCTAAAACTACCACAAATATCGCCAGTACTC
>JAQZBM010000315.1 GCA_029238945.1 Clostridia bacterium | reverse complement strand
ATCATATTTACAGAGGTCTCCTCATAGCCTTGACTCAAAAAAAGCTGCGCAGCCATGTCCATAATTTCTCTTTTTCTTTCCTTAGGATCCTTAACTATCCTCATCTCAAACCTCCTGAAAACTATATCTGTGCTGATATTTGCTCCTTAATATGCTTATTCCTGGATTCTACTTTTCTTTTCAGCACACTGCTTTTGCAGGCACTGCAGCACTCACCGCACAATATACAGTCCAAACTGTCCAGTTTGTTCTGCTTCACCATCTCCGCCACATTTAGGCTCATAGGACATGCTTTGTTGCATTGCTTGCAGTTGGTACATTTTTCAGATTCAGCTGTTAATCTTAGTGAAGGCAGGTTCATCATGTTCTTCACCTTAGTACCGGTTACGTTCAAAATTGACATAGGGCATAGGTAATGACACGAAGCCCTTTTCCCCATCAGCAAGGGCAATATAAGCAATGCAAAAACAATAATGTAATAGCCCATAAGCTTATATATATTATCTACAGAAACAAAGCTCTCTGTTAGATAGAGAGGATTGATTCTCACATTTCCTATATTTAAAGCTGTCAGAATAATAATAGGTGCAACCCACAAAATACCCAATACATATCTCATTCCTCTCATCCAGCGCACTTGCTTCAGAGGTTTCTTGATAGCCAGGTCTACTGACATCTGCAGCGCCCCATAAGGACATATATAAGAGCAAAATGCTCTTCCTACAAACAATGAACTGACCAGCATCAGCAGCCAGACAAAAAACGCACCTGCTAAAACCTTATTTGCTAATCCATCTATAATGATATACGGAGAGAAATAATTCAGCGTAACCGGTAATAGCAGCAGCAGTATAAATAGCAACAACCTTCTTTTATTTATCATACGATATCCCCCTATTATTTAATATAGGATGATTATAACTCATTGACTGACCGTCGGTCAATAGATTGATAAAAAATAATTCGCAGCATATACGAATTATTTTAATGGCTTAAATAACCTCTTCATCTAAAATACACGGCAATATAATTGTAAACGTCGTTCCCTGTCCCAATTCACTATACACATCTATTCTGCCACCATGCTCCTTGATGATTTTGTAGCAGACGCTTAATCCCAATCCAGTACCGGAGGCCTTGGTTGTAAAGAAAGGGGTACCCATCTTTTCTAGGTTTTCCGCCGTAATCCCTTTGCCATTATCCATTATCTTTATAAATATCTCATTGCTTTCCTCTATCACGCCTGTTTCTATAATAAGCTTGGCCTCCATCTGACCTGCCATAGCGTCTATACCATTCTTGCAAATATTTAATATAACCTGCTTCAGCTGTGATTCATCACACAGCATATATCTCATATCATCACACAGCTGCATTTCAAGATTTACTCCTCTTATCAAGGATGAGCTTTCTATAATGCTCTTTATAGACTCAAAAACATCGTGAATGGAAACCTCTGCAAGCTCTGTTTCTCTTGGTTTGGATAAAAATAAGAACTCACTGATTATTCGGTTCACCTCTTCTACGTCACTGTTAATCTTAGTGGAATGCTTCTTGATATTTTCATCCTCAGTCAGCAGGTCAATAAGCTGACATCTTCCCTTAATAGTTGTGAGAAAATTCCTAGTCTCATGTACGATGCCAGCCCCCATCTGCCCTAAAAGTGCCAGCTTTTCTTGCTGCACCATCCTTTGCTGTTCTTTCTTCTGCTCTGTAATATCCGTACTTACTCCAATACCTCCAATGATCTCCCCTTCTATATTCTTTATTGGCGCAAAATAAAGATTAAGCTCCTTTTTATTCCCCTTAAAAGAGGTCAAATATACATCGAATACTTGTCCGGTCATTTCTTCATTGATCATGTTATCTGGAAGCTTCGTACATCCGGCACAGGTAAGCTCGTTTAAATAATCTAGTTGCATACCCAATACCTGACTTCGCTCAACTTCGTAAATTTCTTCAAAAACCTTATTAACCAATACTATTTTTTTGTTCTCATCAATGATCATGACACCATTGTTAATAGAATTTAATATAGTCTCTGTTTGTATATTAAGATTTTGCAGCTCTTGTTCTTTCTTGGTGTCATGGAGCATAACAAGTGTCCCATTTCTTATAGCACGAGTTTTAACGGATAACTTTATGGGTTCACCTTTTAAGGTTCTAAAGGTTCTTATGGTTGCTGCCGTTTCAGTTTTCGATAAATCTGATTGAAGGGAGTTTTCAACCATAGCCGCTACTTCTAAGGTTGATAGATCTCCCATTTTGTCTCCGCTGCAATGTAAAAGCTCTTTGAACTTTTTGTTTGTATACTTTAGCTTTCCCTTCTTGTCATACTTTTGTATGCCGATAGGCAATGCATCCAACAAATCCTTCAGCGTATTACTCATATGGGTTATCTCATGATTTATGATCTCCAGCTTTTTATGTTCTAACTCCAGTTCGGCATAAGGGTATATTACTGTACTGATAAAACTGCCTTTAAATAAATAAAAGTACGATATAATTTTCAATATATGCCCTACTGTCCATGAAATATTGCTTATCAAAATATAGGTTGTAAAGAAAACTTCTGCACAAATGCTTAACAAAAGGGATACAAATATGTATTTATAAGTTATTTTACCCTTATCGTGTAATTTATCCTTCATGCTAAATAAACTGACAATGTATATTGCAATAATCACATATTCAAGAAATATTTTGATGGGAGTCACCCCTTGCGCCGTCAAAAGAAGTGGCAATA
>JAQZBM010000064.1 GCA_029238945.1 Clostridia bacterium | reverse complement strand
TATATAAATCGCACTAATGCTTCTACATCTAATATAGTTAGTACTTTGTGCGATTTATAAACAGCGGAATACAATTTCGCACTATTTGAATCATACAAGTTGTTTAGTGCGAAATGTATTATAAATCGCATTAATGCTTCTACATCTAATATAGTTAGTACTTTGTGTGATTTATAAACAGCGGAATACAATTTCGCACTATTTGAACTATATTGATTGCTTAGCACGAAATGTATAGAATATAATATATATAAAATGTTCAGTTCCAGAAATTCGATATAAATATAATATTTCCTAAAATTGATTCAAATAATTACATATAGTAGAATTATATTAATAAAGGCTTATATATTGAGAGCATCCTATCAAATTGTAAGGAGGATGGTTATGATTAGTTTAAAGGTATCGCTTTTGCAAATGAGCATAAAGCCTGGTGATCCTGAGGCCAACAGAAATAAAGCTTCAGATATGAT
This sequence comes from Clostridia bacterium, assembly GCA_029238945.1. GTDB lineage: Bacteria > Bacillota > Clostridia > Lutisporales > Lutisporaceae > GWB2-37-7. The sequence continues at coordinate 11,649 of JAQZBM010000064.1, read as the reverse complement.
AAAGCAGGCCTTAAAGGCAAAGACGAAGCCGGATATCCTAGTGCTTCCTGAAATGTGGACTACAGCTTATCAGCTAGGAGACATAGCTGCAACATGCGACCAAAACGGAATGCCTACCAGTCAGCTGATAGCCTCACAGGCAAAAGAAGGCAGAGTCAATATTGTAGCAGGCTCTTATGCAAGCATGCAGGACAGAAAAGTCTTCAATACTGCGTATGTATTTGACAGACGGGGCAATAATATAGCAAAATATCAAAAGATTCATCTGTTTAAGCTTATGGATGAGCAACACTATATAGAATCCGGTGACAGCACATGTACATTTAAGCTTGATGGTATAAAATGCGGGATTATAATATGCTACGACCTCCGTTTCCCTGAGCTTACAAGGAAGCTGGCACTGGATGGCATTAAGCTTCTGTTTGTACCTGCACAATGGCCTGCTGCAAGACTGGAGCATTGGATTACCCTTCTGAAAGCCAGAGCTATAGAGAACCAGATTTTTATAATCGCAGTTAACAGAGCAGGAGAAAAGCCGGAGGATGAATTTTTAGGCAATTCCATGGTAATAAACCCATGGGGAGAAGTCATAGCCAAAGCTGGCTACAAGGAGCAAATCATAAAGGCAGAAATTGACCTGAATATGATAGATAGAGCCAAAGCGAAGATTGACATTTTAGGAGATAGGGTACCGGAATTATACTAAGACAAAAAGCAATTGGAGGAGAACGATGCATTACGTAAAGATAATAAGAATAAGCGGCAGTTTTTTCGCAAGGGAGTTTGAGAAGAAGGAAAAGGTAAGAAAGAATACTAAATATAGAGAAGTTGATGAAAAGACGGTAGCGAAGCAGTTCAAAGACGGTGACACCACTGTTGAAATTTACTTTGAGGATTCTGACAGAGAGGCCATAATCTTAGATGCTTTCAGCGACAGAGAGCTGATTAAGAAGTATCTGGGGGATAAATTTCTTTAAACAATTTAGGGTTATCTACATAGGTGAGAGAAATACAGGAGGTATAAGATGTATTGGAATAAAGCAGGTAAAGAGTGTACAGCAGACACAGTAAATTTGGCATTGGAAGCGGCAAAGAAGAATGATATTAAGCATATCGTAGTGGCATCAAATTCGGGCAGTACTGCCGAGCTTTTTGCGAACCGGGGTATTGATATAGTATGTGTTACTCATGCGAACGGCTTCAAAAAAGCCGGTGAAAATGAAATGGATGCAGAAAAAAGAGTGAAGTTGGAGGATATAGGAATTAAGATTCTGACAACCACTCATGTGCTTTCGGGAGCAGAAAGAGCACTTAGTACCAAATTTGGAGGAGTTAACCCTGTTGAGATTATAGCCTATACCTTAAGAATGCTTGGTCAAGGCGTAAAGGTAGGAGTTGAAATAACAACTATGGCGCTGGATGCCGGGCTGATTCCTTATGGTGAGCGTGTCATTGCAGTTGCCGGTTCAGGACGCGGCGCAGACTCTGCTATAATATTAAGACCGGCTCATGCAAAGGATATTTTGGATACCAGGATTGAAGAAATAATTTGCAAGCCAAGATAAAACTTCGTTTTGTCTCTAGTCGCTAGTCACTAGTCGCGAGGAGAATGGGGCTTTCTATGCACAGCATGTCATCCTGACGAAGGAAGGATCTGCTCTTAGAGAAAATGTGCTATGAATGTTTATTTGTACTAAATAATGGGAATACTCCATAAATGATAAAAACATTTATGGAGGTTTTTTATGAAAAGCATTAGTTTAAATGCAAATATAAGAGAACAATCCGGAAATAAGCAGGTTAGAAAGCTTCAAAAAAATCATATGATACCTGCTGTACTTTATTCAAAGAACAGTCAAAATAAGCTTTTAAAGCTGGACTATAATGAGATGAACACAGCTATAGAAAAGAACGGAGAGCATATTATTGTTCAACTTAGGCTGAATAATGAAGAAATACCTGCTATCATAAAGGAAGTGCAAAGAGATCCTGTAGACCATAAGATTGTTCATATAGACTTTCAACCCGTAAGCATGCATGAGGTCATACATGCAGAAGTTCCTATACTTGTTATCAACGGTGACAGAGTGGAGAAAAACGGCTGGATAATCAACAGGCAGCTGGGAGAAGTAGAAGTTCAGGGGACAGTTGAGAATATTCCGAGGGGTATAACTATAGACGCGTCTAAGCTAAAATTCGGTGATGTAGTTAAGGTGGCTGATTTAGAAATATCACAAGAACTTTCAATCATCTCAGACAGAGAGGATATTGTAATTTCGGTTAAACAGTTCAAAGAGGAACCGATAGACCTTATCTTCCCAAGAACCTCACCTGAGCTTATTGACGATCCAAAGGAATAGATGCTTGTAGAAGGAATGTATCCGGTGTGCTACATTCCTTTTTCTTGCAGGGAAAAGTCATTTATAGTAATATATTGGTAGCGACAAAAGTATTTAGATTTTTATCATAGTATAGGGGGAGATAAAATGAACAATAAAGCAGATATAGGCGTTTTTGGAGGTTCTGGCTTTTATTCATTCTTGGATAACGTTACGGAAGTAGAAATTGAAACTCCATACGGCAAACCTAGTGATAAGATTTCAATAGCAAGTATCGGAGATAAGAAAGTGGCATTTCTGCCAAGACATTGCAGAGACCACTCACTGCCGCCTCATATGATAAACTATAGAGCAAATCTATATGCCATGAAAATGCTTGGAGTAAAATGCATAATAGCACCGACTGCATCCGGCAGCCTTCAGATAGACTATAAGCCGGGAGACTTTGTAATATGCGACCAGTTTGTAGACAGAACATGGGGCAGGAAGGATACATATTTTGACGGACCTGAGACAAGGCACATAAGCGCTGCAGAGCCTTATGACGAGAGCTTGAGAGAACTGGCAATTAAAGTATGTAAGGATATGGGCATAACAGTGCATGAGAAGGGGACCGTTGTAGTAGTACAGGGTCCAAGGTTCTCAACGAAAGCAGAGAGCCGCTGGTTCAGCAAAATGGGCTGGGAAGTTATCAATATGACACAGTATCCGGAGTGCATGCTTGCTAAGGAGCTTGAGATACCATATGCAAATATTGCACTTATAACAGATTATGATGCAGGTTTGGAGGGACACCCGGAGGTTAAGCCGGTAACTGAAGAAGAGGTATATAGAGTATTCAACGAAAGCAATGAGAAAGTTAAGAAGGTCCTATATACTATGATAGAGAGAATTAAGCTATAATATAGAAAGGCAGTTCAATATTGAACTGCCTTTCTATATTGCGGTATAAACCCGTTTCGCTAGTGATTATTTGTAACGTGTTAAATAAATTCGACTGACTATATCGTCATTCTGTAGGGAACGACCCCCGTGTCGTTCCTAATTAGCGAAGAATCTTAATGGTTAACTGAGAAAAGATCCTTCACTGCGTTCAGGATGACAATAGTGAGTCACTATCACAAAGACAAATAGTATAATGTAGAATCTTTAGCAGGTTATATCCGGTGACCAGTGACTTAAATTGGCTGCAGCCAATTTAATAATAATTCCTTTCGAAAATGTCTTTTATTTCTGATAGGTTCTTTGTATATCCAAGAGCTACTATAAGCTTGATTCTTGCCTTTTGTCCGGGGAGATTATCTCCCAATATTACGCCTTTGCGAGTCAAATCCTTACCTGCACCTACATACCCGTAGCTGTCCAGAACTTTGCCCTTGAGGCATCTTGATACCAATATTACCGGTATTCCCTTGCTTAATGCATATTCAACTCCCGGAACCATTTCAGGAGGGATATTGCCTCTGCCCATGCCTTCTATTACAATTCCGTGAGAACCTGAGTCCACACAGAATCGAAGCAATCTATCGTCCATGCCGCAAGCGCACTTAATCAGGTCTACCTTGCTGTCCACTTCTTTTATGGGGATGTGCTGTCTTTTTATGTATCTTTGATAGAAATAAACCTTGTTATTATCGATAAAACCAATGGGACCGAAATCTACACTTTTGAAGGTGTCTAAGGAATGTGTGTTGGTTTTTGTTACTTGAGCAGCAGAATGGACTTCGTTATTCATTACGACTAAGGTGCCTCTGCCAAATGCGTCGTTGGAGGAGGCGGTATATACTGCGTCAATAAGATTGACAGGCCCATCCCAACCAAGCTCCGAGCTGCTTTTCATTGCTCCTACAAATACAATAGGCTTCTCTGTATTGGCAGTTAAATCAACAAGATATGCTGTTTCCTCCAGGGAATCCGTACCGTGGGTAACTACTGCGCCGTCATAACCTTCCCTTTCAAGCTTATTTTCTATAAGCTTTGACAATTCCATCATTTTTTCGGGAGTCATATGAGGCCCGGGAATCATAGCGAAATCGACAAAATCAATGTTTGCGATAGTATCCAAACCCGGTGTCATTTTCAGTATATCTTCTCCAGTCATTGCGGGTACTGCAGCATTTATGCTTGCGTCATTTTTCATAGCTATGGTGCCGCCGGTAAAAATAATAACTATTTTCTTCATTAAGCATCCTCCCTAATTTTTATGTCTCGATTTTATTATAGTATTAACTGGATTTACTATCAATAGAGTCTATATTTACATTCGCGTAATACGATATAACCCAAATCCGCCCATGAAAAAGAGATCTGACAGGCAGATCTCTAATTTTTCTTATATGTGTATTTCGCTTACAACTTTTATGTTGTTCACTTCAGGATCCTCAGTGCCTTGTACATAAAGATTTGCATTTTTAAGCTCTTGTACATAATCCACAATTTCCTTAGTAATTATTTCGCCGGGACAGAGTATTGGTATGCCCGGAGGATATGCCATTAAAAATTCGGCGCTTATTTGTCCGAGGCTGTCCTCTAAAGGAATGGATACTGTAATGCTGTTAAATGCATCTCTTGGAGTAAGCACGCTTTGAGGAATATTTGGCATTTCAATTATGCTTATCTGCTTTTTCTCAAGCTTGCAGCATTGCTCTTCACTTATTTCTTCTAATGCCTTAAGAAGAGCATCAATCTTTTCCTTTGTATCTCCTAAGGAGAAAACACAAAGTACATTATACAAGTCTGACATCTCTGGCTGTATGAAATATTTCTCCGCAAGGATGCGCTCAAGTTCATAACCTGATAGTCCTAAGTCCTTGCAAGTAATTGTAATCTTTGTAGGGTCAAAGGCATAGGCGCCTTTCTTACTAACAACTTCTTTGCCAAAGCAATAGTAGCCTTGGATGCTGTTGATTCTTTCTCTTGCATATTCAGCTAGCTCCATTGTTCTGTCAAGAACCTCTTTGCCTTCTTCAACCATTTGTCTTCTTGCTACATCAAGAGATGCAAGCAGGATGTAGGAAGGACTGGTTGTCTGAAGTAAGCTCATAACAGTTTTTACTCTGTTCACATCTACAAGGCCTTTTCTCACATGAAGCAGTGAGGCTTGTGTCATAGAGCCTACAATCTTATGAGTGCTTTGCGCACACATATCTGCGCCTGCATCCATAGCACAGATAGGCAGTCTATTATTAAAATGAAGATGTGGGCCATGAGCTTCATCTACTATTAAAGGTATATCATACTCATGTACAATCTCCGCAATCTTGACTATGTCAGTAGAAACGCCGTAATATGTCGGGTTGACAATAAGAACAGCCTTTGCATCAGGATTTTCCTCTAACGTTTCTCTTACGGTTTCTGGAGTTACATTAAGTGCAACACCAACAGCCTCATGAATTTCAGGCTGCATATAAATCGGGGTTGCGCCGCTTAGTATTACTCCCGCAGTAATTGATTTGTGAACATTTCTTGGGATAATGATTTTATCACCCTGATTCACCACGCTCATGATCATTGCTTGAATTGCACCAGATGTACCATGTATGCTGAAGAATGTACTATCCGCATTGTGAGCATCCGCTGCTAATTCTTGCGCAAATTTGATTGGACCAGTTGGCTTGTGGAGACTATCAACTTGCTTGAAAACCGTAACGTCTATGGATAGTACGTTGGTTCCTACGAAGTTTTTAAATCTATTATCCATCCCTTGGCCTTTCTTGTGTCCAGGAACGTGGAAGGGTATGGTTTCGTTGTTTACGTATTCCATAAGAGCATCAAATAATGGAGTTTTTGTTTGATCAAGTTTGTACAACTAAGAACACCTGCCTCTTCACGATAATATATTTAAAATAGATTTTTAATTTCAAGAAAAAAAGCCTGAACTTCGATGCAACAAGTTCAGGCTTTTTTGCAGAGCGATTTGGAAATCACATATTTAAATATCAAAATCATTATAGGGTAATTTGTTTAAAAATGCAATATTATTTAGCTCATTTTTATGAAATTTTCATTAAGTTTTTTTCTCATTTTCTTTTGGTTATAAGTACTCCAAAACTGGTCGACATTCAAGTACTAAACAAGCTCATAAATATTCAAAAAACTGTATATTTTATGACTCTATTAAATCCTTAACGTACTTAGGCAGTACAAAGCATGCCTTGTGTAAATCTCTATGATAGTATTTTGTATTCATTTCCGGAATTTTATTAGTATCTGCTGTTAAAGGATCAAATTTTTTTGAACCCATTGTGAAGCTCCAATAAACACCGGGATATGTAGGTATTGCTGCCATATACAATCTTGTAATAGGAAAAGCATTGCTTATATCGTTGTACACCTTTTTTACTACCTGCGGCAGATAGAAGGGAGTTTCTGTCTGTGCGACGAAAATGCCGTCCTCCTTAAGGCATTCATATAGGGATTCATAGAAGCTTTTGTTGAACAAGCCTTCTGCTGCACCGAAGGGGTCAGTGGAGTCAACTACTATAAAGTCAAACTCATTTTTGTGCTCTATAACATATTGTATACCGTCGCCAATAAATACCTCTGCTCTTTCATCCAGAAGACCGCAGCTTATCTCAGGCAGATATTCCTTTGACAGCTCAATTACTCTTCTGTCTATCTCGCAGAGTACTGCTTTTTCCACACTGGGGTGCTTGAGGACTTCTCTTATAACGCCGCCGTCTCCGCCACCCACGACCAGCACCTTCTTAGGGTTTGGATGAGTAAAGAGGGGTACGTGAGTTATCATTTCGTGGTACACAAATTCATCTCTTATTGTAGTCTGAACGATGCCGTCCAGAACCAGCATTCTTCCGAATTCATAAGTATCAAGTATTGCCAAATCCTGATACTGAGTTTTCTCCGTATGTAAGGTTTCTCTTATTTTGTAGGTCATAGCTGCATCAGCAATTTGACCTTCCTTCAGCCATAAATCCATGTGATATTCTCCTCCCTGTATTGTTTATGTTTTTCTGTAATTCAAATTATATTATACTTATTTGCCTTATGGTAATCAAATTTGAACCTGTCTAATTACGCTCCATGTGTTTATCCATAATAAATCTAACGGCGTCAGAGGCAGCATTTGGCTTTTTAAGATAACCTGTTACATCGTGAATGCTCCTTAACCGTACATCAAAATTCAACATTTGATTTATAAGCACAGGAATCTTTTTAACATCTGAGGTTGCTACTGCCACTCCGGTATTCAATAGGAACTCTGCATTCTCATATTCCTGTCCGGGCAGTGGAGAGAATATGACGAGAGGCTTTTGCTTCGCTATAATCTCAGCAGTAGTGACGCCTCCCGGTTTGGTAATTATGCAATCAGCTATTTCCATAAGCTCATAGATTTCATTTACAAATCCGAAGACTGCCAGTTTGTTTCTGGTAGACATAGATTTCAGCTTTTGCTCCAGACGGGCATTTCTGCCTGCTACAGCTATTATTTGCATATCTTGAAGCTTTTTATCCAGCTCAGAAACGATGTTGTAGATTTGTCCCAGTCCTAAGCCGCCGCCCATTACAAGTACTGTGCTTCTATTATCCAGATTGTACTTTTGATGTACTACAGCTTTATCTACATAGCTGGAAAATTCATTTCTGATCGGAATTCCGAAAGGAAGAATTTTTGACCTTTCTACCCCGTATTCCTCCATAACATAAGTCAGATTTTCATGTGGAATTATGTAGTAATCAGTGTTTTCATTTATATATGAAGTATGAATATTGTAGTCTGTTATTACAGAGTACAATGGAAAGCCCATCATTTTCTTTTGCTTCAAATTGGACATTATAGAAGCCGGAAAACTGTGGGTACAAATAATTACATCAGGTATAAAAGCAACTATGGACTTTTGAAGCTTGTTTGTAATAAGTCTGTTGGTTATATCATTTATATCAATAATGGGGTCAAGCTTGTTGGTTTTCTCGTAAATCTTTCCCCATGCCTTAGGATACAGCTTAAGTATGTTCATATAACTGTCCAGAATCACCTTATCTAAAATGGGGCTGATAAACTTTATTGTGTTTACAATTTTCACTCTGTTATTTGCATCTGCACGGATAAATTCGTTTCTCAGAGTGTTAGCCACCTGGTCATGGCCATTTCCGATGGAGACCGAGAATATAAGAATGTTCAATAACATCACTCCCAATGAGATATTTTCGTATCAAAATTAATAAAGGCTATATATTTTCTGTGCTGAATAATGTAGTTCTTTACCATACTTTATTAATTTTCCTATATTGTAACATATGTAAGGAAGATTGGATATAAACAGGCTAAAAATTAATATTACAAAAAAAGAAGAAATAATGCAAAAAAAGCCAAAAAAAGAAGCTCTATATAACAAAACAATACATTTTTCACTGAAGGAAAATTATAGTATTTACAGAAATATATACATGAATGCATAAATTGGTATACAAGGTACGAAGGGCTTTTTCAGTAAAAACAGACTTCAACATAAATGGAGGGACGCTAATGAATGTGGGATTTGATTTAGTAAACAACAAGCTGATTATAAGAATTGATGGAGACATAGACCATCATACTTGTGAGGAGATCAGAAGCAAGATTGACAACGAGATTATGAAAAGAAATCCTAAGAGCATTATCTTTGATATGAAAAATGTTAACTTTATGGACAGCTCCGGCATCGGTGTCATAATAGGAAGGTACAAGCTGATTATGACAAGCGGGGGGATAGCAGCCATGGTCAATGTGAAACCGCAGATAAAACGGGTATATGAAATTTGCGGACTGAAGAAGATTATACCTGTATATGAAAACGAGAAGCAAGCACTTGAAAGCATATAAAGGGGTGAAGCACATGAGAATAGACAACGAAATGAAATTGGAGTTCATGAGTAAATCACAGAATGAAAGCTTTGCAAGGTCTGTAGTCGCAGCTTTTATAGCACAGCTTGACCCTACAATAGATGAGCTGGCTGATGTAAAGACCGCTGTTTCAGAAGCAGTGACCAACGCCATAATACATGGCTATGAGTGTCAAAACGGATCTATTATAATAATATCCAGGATACTGGACAAGACAGTTGAAATAGAGATTAAGGATTGCGGAAAGGGAATTGAGGACATCGAGCTGGCAAGACAGCCTCTTTACACCTCAAAACCTGAGCTTGAAAGATCCGGCATGGGCTTTACGGTGATGGAGACATTTATGGATGAGGTGGAAGTGGAGTCTCAATCAGGAGTAGGAACCACAGTAAGAATGAAAAAAACTTTTAAAAGTATTTAGGGGTATTGGATATGGAACGGGTGGAATTAACACAGTTAGAGTTTGAAGAACTTATATCCCGTGCTCAAAATGGCGATACAGCAGCTGAGAATTTTCTGGTAGAGAATAATATCGGCTTAGTTAGAAGCGTAGTGAAAAAGTTTTTAAACAGAGGCTGCGAGTACGATGACTTGATGCAGATAGGAAGTATAGGACTGCTGAAGGCCATCAAAAAGTTTGATTTATCATTCAATGTGAGATTCTCTACTTATGCTATACCAATGATTATAGGGGAAATTAAGAGATTCCTAAGAGATGACGGTATAATTAAAGTAAGCAGAAATCTAAAGGAAATTGCCAATAAAGCTCATATAATAAAGGAAAACCTTGAAAAGGATTTTGGAAGGGAGCCTACGATTTCCGAGCTGGCAACTGAGCTTGATATATCAAAGGAAGAGCTTGTAATGGCGTTGGACTCAGTACACTCAACGCAGTCACTATATGAAACAATTCACCATGATGATGGATCGCCTATTTTGCTTATCGATAAAATCGAATGCAATGAGGACGAAGATATTGAGATAGTTGATAAGATTGCGCTGAAGGAAGTACTTTCAAACCTTGAGCCAAGAGAAAGACAAATAATATTACTCAGGTATTTCAAGGACAAGACCCAGTGTCAGGTAGCAGAGGTGCTTGGAATGTCGCAGGTTCAAGTATCCCGTGTTGAAAAGAAGATATTAGCAAAAATAAAGAGCAATATTTTATAAATTAGATGTTTCTGTTCGAAATATAAAAAACAACACCAAATAGCCGGTGTTGTTTTTGTTTGCAAAAGTATTAAATTTACTGTTGTGCTAATAATAAATATACATATTAAATTTAACCTATATGAATAGCGGAATACATTTTGTGCAACTTAAGCCATGTAAGCTGTATAGCATGAAATATATTTTTCAAGCTTTAAGGAAAGGATGGTTTGGATGAAGAAGCTTAAATACGCAGCGTCAATAGTACTGCTTATAGTTTTGGTCCTGGTTACTTACATGTATATTAACAAGAAGCCTTTAGAAAGCGCTCCAAACCGTGCAACATTAGTATATGAACAAAGAGCTGCAAGTGAAGGTTTACAGGCTTGATTAAAAGAACTGAAAATTAGTGCATTAGAGAGAGGTGAGAATATGAAAACAAAAATGAGCCCCAAACAATATGAAAAATACATAAAAGATAAGATGCCTAAGCCTAATGTTTTTGCAAACAGTGTTAAGGCTTTTATAGTAGGCGGTATAATCTGCGATATCGGACAGCTCATAGCAAATACTCTTAAAGCACAGGGGCTTAATATGGAATTAGTAGCGGCAGGAACAGCTATCATACTGGTGTTCTTGGGAGCTTTTTTAACGGGCTTAGGCATATATGACAGACTCGGCAAGTTTGCAGGTGCAGGCAGCATAGTTCCTATAACAGGCTTCTCCAACTCAATCGTATCTCCGGCAATGGAATTTAAGCGGGAAGGCTATGTTTTTGGAGTGGGAGCGAGAATGTTTACCATAGCCGGACCGGTTTTGGTATTTGGTGTATCGGCTTCAGTTTTAGTCGGTATAATTCATCTCTTGTTCAAGTAAGCATAGGCACATAAGTTAACAAATTGGAGTGAGAATACATGGCACAAAAAAGACTTGGAAAACAGACGATAAAGCTTTCGGCACCTCCTTCAATAATGGCAACGGCAGCAATTGTAGGACCTAAGGAAGGGGAGGGACCCTTAGCCTCATATTTTGATATGGTTCAAAAGGATGACTACTTTGGACAGGAAAGCTTTGAGAAAGCGGAGTCAAAGTTCGTTGAAGAAACCGTAAAAAAGGCTATTGAAAAGTCAGGAATTGGGGCTGATGCAATGGACTACCTGTTGGCAGGAGATTTATTAAATCAGATAATATCATCATCCTTTGCTGCCAGAAGCCTGCAGATACCTTACCTTGGAGTCTACGGAGCATGTTCTACCATGGCGGAGTCCTTAAGCATAGGGGCGATGCTGATTGACGGCGGCTACAGATCGGAAGAGCGTC
>JAQZBM010000063.1 GCA_029238945.1 Clostridia bacterium | reverse complement strand
GTTAAGCTTGCCGCCTCTTATGAAGAATACCTGCATGCAAGCCTCTCCATCCTGACGTGCCATAGCTATAACATCCTGGTCCGCCATAGAGGAGGATATTATCTTTTGCTTTTCGGCTATTTTCCTTACCGCTGAAATGCTGTCCCTAAGCTCTGCCGCTCTCTCAAAGTCCAGATTCTCTGCTGCACCCTGCATTTTCTGGTCCAGCTCCTTTATAAGCTCCTCCTGCTTGCCGTCCAGCACCATTATGATGCCATTGACAACCTCACGGTACTTATCCTTGCTTACATTTCCCTGGCAAGGCGCCATACATCTGTTTATATGGTAGTTGAGACAAGGCCTTTCCTTGCCTGCAATTTTCTCAATGTTTTTGCTGCAGCTCCTTATGGGGAAAAGCTTGTTTATAACCTCTATTGTTCTGTTTACTGCAAACTTATCCGTATAGGGGCCGAAGTATTTCGCTCCATCCTTCTTTATATCTCTGGTTATCATGATTCGCGGAAAAGCTTCATTTACAGTAACCTTTATATAGGGGTAATGCTTATCATCCTTCAGAAGGATATTATACTTCGGTCTATGCTTCTTAATAAGATTGCACTCAAGTATGAGGGCTTCCAGCTCACTGTCAGTGATTATATACTCCAGATCCCTGATACGCTCCACCATGGCAACCACCTTAGGACTGTGGCCGCGGGAGGATTGGAAGTATTGTCTCACCCTGTTTTTGAGGCTGATAGCCTTACCTACATAGATAATCTCATTATTCTCATCCTTCATAATATAGACTCCCGGCTTTTCCGGAAGGTTTTTTAATTTATCTTCAAGAGAAAGTATTGAACTCATGTTTACCTCCACCTGTAAAAACTATAACTTCAGGTATATATTTGATTTTTAAGTAATTTTCTACTATAATTTAAAGATGCCATATTTCATATTACCACGCTATTATAAAATTTCCTAAATACGGCATAATGTTTATAGACTCCATATTTGTACAAAAGAAAGGAGACTTCCCATGTCAAATTCCATGAAAACTATTGTATTTATAATATCACTAATAGCTTACTTTATATACTCTATTATATCAAGCTTCTTTATAGGTGCGCTAGTGCAAACAGTGAGTATGTCCTATGCGATAGTGTTCGTATACATATCCTCTGCAATCGGAATCCTGGTGATGCTGTTCGCTCAGGCAGGGGTTAAGCATTACTATACAGGCAGGTTCTTAAAGACTTCAAAGATACATATAAAAGTGCCCTTAGGAAAATTCAGATTCGTGGACAGATTAGCCACATATCTGCTGCCTGCCCTTGGAGTAATTTATCCTATTGCTCAAACCAGGTCCTTGTCGTCAGTCACTTTGTCCTCAATAATCTTCTTCTTTGCAGTAGTAGTCTTAATCGAAATTGTATTCTACATAGTTTCAAATACTATGCATGGATACATAACAAATAAAGGGATATTCATAAGAGGCTTGGATTTAAGGCTGGAGCTCCCGCTTCCGTCAAACTACCACAATCCCTCAGGATTCTTCCCCTTTGAAAGAATAATCAACTTTATGGACTTAAATGACAGGCTGCTTATAGAGCAAAGCTATGACTTGGGTACTATAACACTGAAGGGAGATTCAGAAACCCTGAAGCAGATAAAGGCAGTACTGCTTGCAAACAAGGTAATGCAAAAGAAGTTTTAAAAGCTATGAGCTGTGTCTTATGACGCAGCTTTTTGTTTTCCATCAGTAATTGTGCGTTCGTCAGTGGTAAAATATGTTATAATTGTAATGTAGCAGTAAGTGAAATAAAAGGAGGCTTAATATGGAGGACAAAACACAAACCGACAGTGTTCCCAGCAAATTCGGAAGCATTGTGTATTTTTCTTATGTCGTTCTAGTCTCAAGTTTTATCTTATGGATTTTCATTTGCATAACCATGAAGCTTGATGATATTCCCATTAAGCAGTTTCCAGAATCTATGCTTTACCCTATTATGATTGGTATCATAGTGCCGGGGTTTCTAAACCATGTAGCCGGAAAATGTCTGAAATCAATACCTCTGGGTAAGTATACAAAAATTATCGGAATGCTGTTGATTTTTGTAATCACCATATTACTTGTAATATATGTGGGATTATTTGATATCACCTTTGTAAAAGGAAAACTGCTGCTATGATAATGATGTATGTTTAGTATGACATATTGACTATACAATTTGGGTATAAATAATTCATAATCAGCGTAAGGAGTGATATTATGAGGGATGATGGAGAAATCAGCATATTTGCCGGAAGTACGGGCAAGGGCTTTGCTGAGAAGATGTGCAGTTACCTTGGCACCTCCTTGGCTAAATCAGAGGTCATAACCTTTTCTGAGGGAAATACCTATGTAAAGGCCGGTGAAACGGTTCGTGACAAGGATGTATATCTGGTGCAGCCCATAGGCCTTGACCCAAACAACGAGTTCGTAGAAATTCTTTTCTGGATGGATGCATTCAAAAGAGCCAGTGCAAACTCTGTAACTGCCATAATACCCTATTTCAGCTATGCCAAAGCGGATAAAAAGGATGAGCCCAGGGTTTCAATCCGTGCCAGAGTATGTGCAGAATGCATAGAGCTTGCAGGTGCTGACCGCATAGTTACAATGGATTTGCACAGCCCTCAGATTCAAGGCTTTTTCAAGAAACCCGTCGATCACTTATTCGCTTTGCCGGTAATCTGCGAGTACATCAAAGGTCTTAAGCTTGAAAACATGATAGTCGTTTCTCCCGATGCAGGCTTTGCGAAGCAGGCCAGAAAGTACGCCGATTATTTGGGAGTCTCAGTAGCTATAGGAGATAAAACCAGAAAGGCTCACGATGAGAAGGCAGAGATTCTGGAGATTATCGGTGATGTTAAGGATAAGACCGCAGTTATCGTAGATGATTTCAGCCTCACGGGAGGTACCTTGGCAAACCTGGCAAAAGCACTGAAGGAAAAGGGTGCCAATAGGATAATAGCTTGTTTATCTCATACTCTTCTTAATGAGCAGGGTGTGCGAAAAATCGAGGAAAGCCCCATAGAGCTGCTGGTCGGCACTGATACGGTATGCAACAGCGCCTTGACCGCCAGCAGCAAGATAAGGATAGTTTCTGTAGCTCCCTTGTTTGCTGAAGCCATACAGAGAATTCATAGCAGAGAGTCACTTAGTCCGTTATTCAGCCATGTACCGGAAAAGTGCAACAATAAATAGGGCTGAGCGGCAGTCGCTGGTCTCTAGTCTCTAGTGAAATTGCGTGATATAGGAAGTTTTAGGGGAATTTTGAAGCGTCAGGAACCGTCCCCAGCGCTTCCCCAGCGCTTCTAGCGAGGTGAAGGATGATGAAAACCCGTTTGAAGGAGTTTGATTACTTAAGAGTTACTGCAGTTTTGGCAGTCATAGGGATACATGTAACCAGCCGATTTGTAACTATAAACAGCGTGGCATACTTACTTAATCAAGCTGCTCGATTTGCTGTACCGTTATTCATTGTTCTTTCAGGTTTTCTGCTTTATTACAGCAGTATGAAGGGCAGGAATAAAACAAGAACAAGCTTTCTGTCGAGAAGATTAAGCAAGATATTTATACCCTACCTTATCTGGACATTGATTTACATGCTGTATAGCATTCGCAACACTATTGGCAATGCTCTATCGGTGTCTTTCTTCTCTGCTTTCCTTAAGCATCTGGTCTTTGGGAGTGCCGCACCGCAGCTGTATTTTATCATAATAATACTGCAAATGTACCTTTTGTATGGTCTATTGGAAAGACTGATGAATTCAAAATATGAGAAACCCCTGCTTATTGTATCCTTTTTGATTACGGCTTACATAAGCCTTGGAGCCTATCTTTTCAGGTGGTACATATTCATAATGCCTAAGTTGTCCTTCGGATATCATATAATATTCCCCACCTGGCTGTTCTACTTTGTATTCGGCATGTATTTCGCCAAGCATGCTGCACGATTTAAGCCGGTATTAGCTGCATCAAGACTTAAGCTTGGGCTGCTTTGGGTAGTAGGTCTTGGAGCTCTCTATATAGACAGCAGAATGAGCAATACCTATGGCTCCTCCATAAAGCCCACAGTTATGCTGTACTGCATAGCAAGCTTTCTGTTCTTTTATTCCGCTTTATCACCAGACAGCATAAAAGAATCCACCTTCATAAGGTGGATTTCGGAGCAGTCCTTTTTCATATATTTCAGCCATGTTCTATTGATTGAGCTTATATTTATGGTATTCAGGGTTATGCACATAAAGCTTGTATGGGGAAGCATCCTAGGCGTGGCATTGCTGATGCTGTTGGACACATTTGCATCCTTAGCCCTGGCATACCTTTTATACCGCATACCCTATTCGAAATATCTTGGATGTACCGTAAGAAGACTGAGACTGGTGGAATGATTTATATACTTATGTGGCAGACACACAGGTCTGCCACTACTCATATCCTATAAAAAGTCCTTGTGACATTCGTCGATTTTGTCCTGCACCAGCTTCACTATCTTCGGGTTGCCCGCTATAATGTTTATTCCTGTCTCCTTGATAGTGTACAGCACATCTCCCCCTGCCTCACGCACAATAAGCTCTCCTGCAGCCATATCCCAGAGTTTTATCTTCATCTCCCAGTATGCATCCAATCTTCCGCAGGCCGCACAGCACAAGTCAAAGGCAGCGCTGCCGCTTCGTCTTATGCCCATTATTTTCGGAACCATATGTGTAAATATATCCAGATTGTTGTTCTTGATATCCTGAGCTTTATCATAGGGGAAGCCTGTAGCCAGCAGCGCGCCCTTCAATGCTGCGACCTCTGAGACATTTATTTTAGTGTCGTTCAGATAAGCTCCCATTCCCTTTACTGCATAAAACATCTCATCCAGCTTAGGTACATAAACTACTCCTACCTGAGCTTCACTTCCCTTTCGCAGTGCTATAGACACAGCGAAGATAGGATAGCTGTGGAAGTAATTGTTTGTACCGTCCAGTGGATCTATAATCCAAACATACTCATTTTCATCAGTAGATTTTCCAGCCTCCTCCGATATGATGCTGTGCAAGGGATATACTTCCCTTATCCTGCTCATTATCAGCTTCTCGCAGCGTAAGTCAACCTCCGTTACCATATCTACATCTGTAGACTTAGTCTCATACTTTATTTTTTTATGGAAATATTCCATCTGCAACGCACCGGCTTCTCTAGCCCATTGCTTTGTATATTCTAATGCCTTTTGTAAATCCACAATATCTAATCCTTTCTCTTAGTTCTTTCTCTTATCAAATATTATATCAAATACTGTATCAATTATCATTTGACCTCTATTGTGGAATTTAATCAAATCTGCTCTTTCCAGCTCGGCTGCTTGTTTTTGCTTCTTGCTTTCCACTACATATGGAGGATTTGCACTGTCAAAGGCAAGCACCTCCTGCTTATTGCTTATGAAGGTATTAATGGCACTGTTGTTTATGGACCTGAACACAGCGTCTACATCATTGCCGGCCATATTGCCTTTCAGGCTTCTTACGTAGCTCTGCCCCTTCTTATTCTTAGGCTTTATGCCCGAGGAATCTATTATCAGCACGTCTCCCTCAAGTTCTCCGATATCAACGTAGAATACATTGTTTTCAGATCTGTCTATATACTTTTCTGAGAATTCACTGGCTCCTTTACTATACTTGTTTGACTCATCCCAGAAAGCAAATACTATTGTCCTGTCAGGCTTCTCCTGCAGCTGTCCCAGCATCCTTGCCAGTTCCAGCTCAATGGCTATGCCGCTTGTGTTCAAGGCTTGGAAGCTGCCTTTTCCCATGTTGGATATGATGCCGTTTATAGTACTGCCGATTATTATGATATCATTCTTCAGTATCGGATCCTTGCCCGGTATTGTTCCCAAGACATTGGCATAAAGAACCTGCTTCACAATCTCTATTTCTATCTTTACAGAAAGCTTCTCATTGAGGTGTTTTAGAAGATTTTCACCCGTATCGGCTGCTGCAAGTATTACAAATATGTTATCCATATCCTGCACATATATTGTCCTATTGCCTCGTCCCTCTTGACTGCTCCAGTCCTCAATGAATATTACCCCTTTGGGCTTCAGCAAGTACTTTATATCATTTGATATAGAGTTATATTCTCTGTACTCCATACCTCTGGCATCAATCAGCAATATGCTGTCATTATACCTGCCGGACAAGCTGCTAACCTTGGTATAATCCTTAAAAATCTCTCTATCCAACTGAACAATTGAGAAGACGCCCTCTGCTCCCACCGGCTCCGCCAAAATAAAATCCTTCCTGTAGCTCAGTTTTGCAACAGAACCGTCCTTTGAGTCTATTGTGATTTCAGCCGCCTTCACCTCAGGAGTATCCTGCGTAACCATCTCGTGGATGTATTTATTGTCAAAGGCCTGTATACCATAGCTCTCCAGCTTCTCTGCCAAATAGTTCATAGCTATGACATTTCTGCCTACATTGTATTCCCTGTATTTAAATTCGCTGCTGCCAATATCCTGTACTGTGGTAAAGGCGGTTACACTGTCAAAGCCATGTTTGCTTTGAGCCTTAGGGAAAAATGCAATGAGCAGCACTATGAAGACAACTGCCAGCTTAGTGTATACCGTCCTTTTGTATATATTAAAATTCTTAATTTCGTATATAAGCTTTAAGGGAGATAATATGCCCGGTATCTTCTTTATAAAGGATATAACCCGAGAATCTCTTTTCTCAAATTCTATCCTCAAGCCCTCGCCAAGCAGATTAAAGCCTATTATGCTTAAAGCAAAGGCTGCTGCCGGATATGTTATAAGCCACATTTTGAATGTGTTGAACAGGTAATGGGAGAAAACCAGCAGCGATGCCCAATCAAATTCATAGGGTACCCTGAGGCTTCCAGCCTGCACCAAACCACCGCTAAGTATCAAACCCAGAACGCCTACCTGTGCCATAAGCAGCAGTACCAAAGCAACCTCAAGGAAGAAAAACACTATCATTGACGGGATTATATGAGGCAGGACATTTTGTACTGCTATGTCCAGCTTAGTCTTGCCTATTGCAAGCTCACCTTCTATAAAATCCTGCTCCAATACATTTTCTACCGCTTTCGTAATAAGCTTCGACAGCTTGCCCCAGCCAAATACCGTCATTATAAAGGCGGCTGCCATCATATTGTCTATGAACAGGTCTTGGAACAGCGCAATATTGGTTAACATGAGAACGACGACAATCAGAGGAAAGGCATTGAAGATAATATTGAACAGGTTTATCAGCCCGGAGGCCAGCTTGCTTTTGTACGCTGCCGCAATAGCTAAGGGCAGAGCTGCAGCGAACCTTGCCAAGGCTACTCCCAGCGCCATTACCATTGTGGCTCTGGTGCCATAGACAACTAAGCTTCTAAGGTCTCTGCCCTTTTCATCTGTTCCCCATGCATATTCTTCACCCGGTGGAACAGGCGGCACCAGTATCTTCCCCGTACCCTTTTCATATTGAAGAGTCTCCTTACCGTAGGGATCAGAGGTTGCAAACTGCTCAGGATAAAAGCTTACAGCAGCAATAAGCAGTATAATGCATAAACCGATAATAAGGGGGAAATTTATTCTTTTCAGTATTTTAAGTGCTCTCATCCTTATCCCTCCAGCAGTTAATAAGCCTTTTTATCTACATAATGCAAGACTAACTCTATAATTTCCCTTATACGCTGGCTGTCAACATCTTCAAGAGTATCGTTAGGAGAGTGATAACCGTTTCTACTATCCACGTTTTCCAGCATAACTGCAGGTACTTCCTTTTCTCCGAAATAGAAGTGGTCACTGGCAGCAATATAGCTTTCCACAGCATTAATCCCCAGAAGCTTTGCCAGCTCCATAAGCTCAGACCTAAGGTCAACTATATGTCCTCGTGCTATTGCAATGGATAGTGGTATTTCAGCAGAAGCACCTACCATATCCAGGTTAATCATCACTGCATTATTGATGGGAAACACAGGCTCTGCCGCATAGTATTCCGAGCCTATCAGCCCATGCTCCTCCCCGTTGAAGGCAATAAATACCAAGGTCTTCTTAGGCTTAATGTCATTTTCTGCTATAACCCTGGCAATCTCCATCATAGCTGCTGTGCCTGATGCATTATCCAATGCACCCGGATTATATGTTCCATTCATATTATCCCCTACATGGTCCATATGTCCGGCAATTATTATATAGTCGTTTTTCAGCTTTTCATCAGTACCGGGTATATATCCTACTGCATTGGCAGTCCTATAGCTTTTCTCGTATTTATAACTGCACTGTAAGCTTATTATTTTCTGCTCTGCCGCCCCCTTTGCCAGCTCTGCATAGGTTGCGGAGTCCACAGTAATTATAGGCTTATACTGTTCTCCCCAGCTCCTGTTGTTTAGTGAAGTAACAACAATGTCACTGCTGCTCCTGTTTTCACTGTCTACATCAACTTCCAGGACAATGGCAGATGCATCTGTGTCATACATTGCATTCATAATTGCCATCATAGAAGACCGCCCCTGTGCTGCAGCAGAAAACAGCAGCACCTCCTTCTGAGCGAAGCTTTGTTTTTCTATATCAGAGACGCCTTCCATCACCTTCATCGGCGCCTTTATGCTTATGTTTTCGGTACTGTCAGACAACACTCTGAAAGCGAAATTCTTGGGATATTCATACTCCTTAACAGTACTGCCGTTCTCATCAAGCAGGCTGAGTCTTGGAGTCTCTTTAAGGAGTGTAAGAGGCTGACAGTAATACTGCATATAGTTGTCTATGCTTTCAGGGCTTTTCAAACCCATGTCTCTGAATTGGTTTGAGATATATTCCAAGGCAGCTTCATTTTCCTTGGTACCGGTCTTTCTTCCTTTGTACTTTTCGGAAGCAAGCTCCTTGATAATATTCATGGCATTCTGTTCATTTATATTATCAAGTCTTATATTAATAAAGCTTGCAGCTTTAGCCTGCTGCTCCTGTATGTTATTTTCTATCTGCATTGCTGCTTCTTCAGCCTTTGAACTGCATCCGCCGAATATGATTGAAACAGTCAGCAGGGTGCATACCAGTATGCTTGTATATATGCGTCTTTTCTTCATAATCCCACCCCTTAAACCTGCATATAACGTTAAATTTTACCAATATTAGAATAACATAAATATTTGAAATATTTGTGAAAATTCAGATAATTATTATGCAGAATTTAGAAACCCAAAGCTCAGGGTCACAAGTTCTAATATATCACGAATATTTTAAAATAACAAAGAATTCAAAAAAGGGTTATGTCTAAGACATAACCCTTTTTATACACTTTATCTGCGCTAGTCATACTGAATAAAATGAAGTATCTTATGCCGAATAAGTTGACAGATCCTTCCTGCGTCAGGATGACGTGCTTGCTTAAGAACAGCACCGTGCCACCAGAGACTAGCGACTAGAGACTCGTGACTAAGCTAAATATTACGCCTTGTCTCGCTCCAGTATCTTCTTTAGGAACTGACCTGTATAGGACTCCTCCACCTCTGCAATGTGCTCAGGTGTTCCTTGGGCAATAATTGTACCGCCCCTGTCTCCTCCTTCAGGCCCCAAGTCAATTATATGGTCTGCTCTCTTTATCACATCAAGATTGTGCTCAATTACAACTATAGAGTTGCCGGCATCCACCAGTCTGTCAAGTATATGCAGAAGCTTATGGATATCAGCAATATGCAAGCCTGTAGTTGGTTCGTCCAGGATGTACAATGTCTTGCCTGTGCTTCTCTTGGACAGCTCATAGGCAAGCTTAATTCTTTGAGCCTCTCCGCCGGACAACTGTGTGGAAGGCTGACCCAGCTTGATATACCCCAAGCCTACATCATAGAGGGTCTGCATCTTCCTGTGAATTCTGGGGAGGTTCTCAAAGAACCCTAAGGCTTCTTCCACCGTCATATCAAGAACCTCTGAAATATTCTTGCCCTTATATTTGACCTCGAGAGTCTCTCTATTGTACCGTTTACCTTTGCATACCTCACAGGGTACATAGACATCGGGCAGGAACTGCATCTCAATCTTAATTATACCGTCACCCTTGCAAGCCTCACATCTTCCGCCTTTTACATTGAAGCTGAAGCGTCCGTTTTTATAGCCTCTCATCTTTGCCTCAGACGTGCTTGCATATACCTCTCTGATTATATCAAACACACCGGTATAGGTAGCAGGATTTGATCTTGGTGTTCTTCCGATTGGCGACTGGTCAATATCAATGATTTTGTCCAGATGCTCCAACCCCAGTATCTTGTCATGCTCTCCCGGGTGCAGTTTGGTTCTGTATAGATTGGAGGCAACAGCCTTATAAAGTATCTCATTAACCAGAGTACTCTTGCCTGAACCTGATACTCCTGTAACACAGGTAAACACACCCATTGGGAAGCGTGCATTGATATTCTTAAGGTTGTTTGCTTTTGCACCCTTTATCTCTATCCACTTTCCATTAGGCTTTCTTCTTTCCTCAGGAATCTCTACACGCTTCTTACCGCTTAAATACTGTCCTGTGATTGATTCCTCACACTTCATTATGGTATCCAGATCACCTTCTGCTACTACATAGCCTCCATGAGATCCGGCACCGGGACCGATATCTATTATGTGATCGGCTGCATGCATAGTATCCTCATCATGCTCTACAACCAAGAGAGTATTTCCGAGATTTGTCAATTTTCTAAGAGTATGCAGCAGCTTGTCATTGTCTCTTTGATGAAGTCCTATGCTTGGCTCATCAAGTATATAGAGCACTCCTACAAGGCTGGAGCCTATTTGTGTTGCCAATCTGATTCTTTGAGCCTCACCGCCGGATAAGGTACCTGCCGTTCTTGACAATGTAAGATATTCCAATCCGACATTGAGAAGGAATTCCAGCCTTGCCTTGATTTCCTTCAGTATCATCTTTGAAATCAACTGTTCCTTCTCTGTTAGCTGAAGACTGTCAAAGAAGTCTCTCATCTTATATATGGACATGTCAGAAACCTGTGCAATGGACAGCCCTCCAACCTTAACTGATAAGCTCTCCTTCTTAAGCCTTTGACCGTGGCATTCCGGGCAGGGCTTGGTAGACATGTACTTCTCTATTTCAGCCCTCATATAGTCAGACTTGGTTTCCCTGTAGCGTCGTTCAAGATTGTTTACAACGCCCTCAACCGCTACCATAATCTCGCCTTTTCCAAAGTCTCTGCTGTAGTTAACCTTAATCCTCTCGCCTTTGTTTCCGTAAAGAAGCATATTCACTATCTCTTCAGGCAGCTGCTCTATGGGAGTCTCCAGACTGAAGCCGTAGCGCTTGGCAGCTGCTGCAAGTATGCTGTAGTACCAGCTGTCCTCTTCAAGATTCTTCCACGGCTCTATAGCACCCTCTGCAATAGATTTTGACCAATCCGGGATAATCAGGTCAGGGTCCATTTCACTTAGTCCTCCTAAGCCGTCACACTTGGGGCATTTACCGAAGGGACTATTGAAGGAGAACATTCTCGGTGACAAGTCCTCTATACTGATTCCACAATCAGGGCATGCGAAGTTCTGGCTGAAAATCAGCTCCCTGTCGCCGATAATCTCAACTATGGCTATACCCTCAGTAAGTTTCATTACAGTTTCCAAGGAGTCTGCAAGCCTTTTCTCCATACCTTCCTTCACAACCAGCCTGTCTACAATAATTTCTATGTTGTGCTTCTTGTTCTTCTCAAGCTTTATTTCATCATTTATGTCCAGTACTTCTCCATTAACTCTTACTCTGACATATCCGCCTTTTTTGATATCCTCAAAAACCTTTTGATGCTCACCCTTCCTGCCCCTAATCACCGGAGCCAGAAGCTGAAGCTTTGCACCCTGCGGAAGTCCCTTGATTGTATCCACCATTTGATCTATTGTCTGCTGTGATATTGGTTTTCCGCACTTTGGACAGTGAGGAATTCCAATACGGGCATACAATAGTCTCAAATAGTCGTATATCTCTGTTACAGTTCCTACTGTAGAACGTGGGTTTCTGCTTGTTGTCTTCTGGTCAATGGAAATTGCCGGAGAAAGTCCATCAATATAGTCTACATCAGGCTTCTCCATTTGTCCCAAGAACTGTCTCGCATAAGCCGACAGAGACTCAACATATCGC
>JAQZBM010000314.1 GCA_029238945.1 Clostridia bacterium | reverse complement strand
AATCTCTCCCTGGGTGAGCGTATGAAGCTTGAGCTCATTGCAGCCCTCCTTCATGGCCCGAAGATACTCTTTCTGGACGAACCGACCATTGGCCTGGATGCAATTGCCCAAAAACAGATCCGACTGTTCCTGAAAGAAGTTAATGAAACAAAAGGTGTCACCATCCTGCTTACCAGTCATTATATGGAGGATATAAAGCACCTCTGCAAAAGGACAATTGTTATTAACGGAGGTAAAAAAGTGTATGACGGAGCACTTGAAGCACTGCTCAACAATTTTCAGGAGAAGCGCACTATCTCGGTCAGTTTTGAAACAGAATCGTCGCCTGAATTGAACTTCGATGTAGAGTGGCTTGAGAAAAGCCCGCTGAAAGCAATGCTGACAGTTAAAAAAGAGCTTGTAAAACCAGTTATTCAAGCACTTCTTAATGAATGTGACGTCAATGACATTCGTATTGAGGAAGAGGAGATCAGCGGAGTTATTGAAAGAATATATGAGGCAGGTAAAAGAGGAGACAGCCTATGAAAAAATACTATGAAATAGGAAAAATCAGCCTCAAAAACCAGATGGCCTACCGCTTCAATGTTTACATAGGAAGCCTTATGCCTTTTATAAGGGTGTTTCTGGCCTATTATCTCTGGAGAACATTATTTGCAGGAAAAGATGTAATGGGCGGCATGACGTTTAGTATGATGCTGACCTATTACATCATATGCGCTTTTCTCCAAAGGCTGGATCAGTCTAATGACCTGGTGTGGGAGCTTGCAGGTGACATTCGCGAAGGCCGTTTTTCCAAATATCTCGTTAAACCGGTTAGTCCTCTGGGGCATTTTATGTCAATCAGTCTTGGTAAAACATCTTACATCCTTTTTATAACACTGGTAACAGTACTTATAATAGCATTTATTTTTGACAAGAATTTTGTGCCCCCTGTAATCTCAATAAACCTTATCTTAGCAGCCATAATTGCCTTTATGGGACTTATATTTATGATCCTGATAAATTATCTTACAGCGCTTCTGGCCTTTAAATTTACTGATATAACTGGATGGCATCTTTTAAAGGGGAATGTGATCGAATTCCTTTCAGGAGCATTAATGCCCCTCTCTCTTCTCCCTTTATGGATACAGGATATAATGAGGCTTTCCCCCTTTTACTACATTCAATATCTTCCTGCAAGCCTGTATTTAGGCTTGAAGACTGAAGAAGCTGTCATTGGAACGTTACTTATGGCATCTTGGAATCTGGCATTGTGGGGACTTAGTGAAGCAACCTACAGACGCTTCAGAAAATTATACGAGGGGGTTGGCATATGAAAGCTATAACAACCATGCGCAGATATTTCAGAATATTGCTTTGTCTTTTTAAGTTCAGACTATCAAATCAAATGATCTACAGAGCAAGCTTCTGGACTGTATTCTGCGTTGATTTGTCCATGTTCCTTATTCAGCTCGCTGTGTTCTCTGCTTTATTTCTCAATGTTGAAAGCATTAACGGCTGGAATAAATACCAGATGATCTTCTTTGTCGGGACATTCAACCTTGTAGACTCGACTAACATGTTTCTGTTCTTTTTTGGAGTGATAAGCATCCCCTTAAAGATTCGGGAAGGTAAGCTGGACATCTATCTTACCAAACCAATCAATACATTATTCTGGATGAGCCTTGAGAATATAGACATCAGTTCATGTATGTTATTTGTTCCTGGAAGCATCATGCTAGGATATGCTGCCGCAAAGCTTGGGATAAAACTTACTTTGGGAAATATATCAGGGTATTTTCTCCTTTTAGCACTTATGCTGCTTCTTTTATATAACCTGATGCTAATATTGCGTACCCTGTCCTTCTGGTTTATAAAAACCGATGCGTTGCATAGTCTTGAGGGTGAACTAATCGGATTCTGCTTTAGGGTTCCGGGCATTGTTTATACAGGGATTGCCAAGCTGGTGTTGTATGTACTTCTCCCCTATGCTCTTCTGGCAACTATACCCACACAGTTTTTTACAGGTATATTAAGCGGAGGACAATGGCTATTGGTTATTTTGGTAACGCTGGGATTTACAATATTAGCCCAAACCCTTTGGCGTTTGGGTCTTAAGAATTATACAAGCGCAAGCAGCTGAAGGATTTCTTCGATTCCCCTTCTATTTGGCTGACTTTTCCTGTATAATCATATAAGATAACAAATTATTCCTCAAAGAACAATATAATACTGTCTAAGGAGATGGGAAGTATGAGCCATGCTATTACTAAAAGATCTGTTTATTTGGCAGTAAAGTATATTCTACTTGCACTTATGGCGGCTGCAATTGTTATCACACTGAGCATAGGAAATCTTTTTGTCAGGAGCATAATTATAGCGGGCATCATCTGTGGTGTCTATTTAAAGGTACGTAGAAGAATGCAATCCAGATCCAATAATGAGGTTGGATACTGGAGCGGACTTGACAATTTCGATATAGGCATTTTCGAATGCTTTAACGATGATGACTATGCTAACCTCTTTGAAGACTCTGACCACGAAACTAAATCAGCTTATTAACAAAAAAGGTACAAAATCAACAGGCCTGCCCCGCTTAATACAATAAGAAATATTACGTTAAAGCACGTAAATATCTTGATATATTTGCGTGCTGATTTTATATGTGCTTTTGTATAAAGCTTATAGGATATTACACTGGCAAGCGATGCAATAAGGGTTCCCAATCCACCAACGTTTACTCCAAGCAGAATATCCTTGTATTTATCTGTAAATCC
>JAQZBM010000062.1 GCA_029238945.1 Clostridia bacterium | reverse complement strand
AAACAACTCCTTATTAGTGTATTTTATGCCCTAATTTTATCAGAAAACTGTATACTATGTCCCCGAACATTCTGTATACTATGTTACCGGACTATACACTCTGTGTCGTTCCTATATTGTCTAGTATTATAATTGCGTGGATGTGGTTTGGCATAACGATTAACTTATCTATTATTATATCCGGATAAGCTTTTGATATCTCTGAAAATTTATCGTATACCATTATTCCGGCGCTGTTCAAAATTAAAGTGTTATTTTCAATTGTACCAAATAGGGGTAATTTACCTTGTGTGCATATTGTAATGAAATAAGCTCCGTTTTGACTATAATCATAATCTTTAAGACGTTGCAACTTACGATGAAAAAAAGTCAAAATATCACCGTCCTATTTAGGAACGACACGGGGGTCGTTCCCTACAATTCTTTACATCATTCCGCTGTCAATTCGCCCCATTCGTTATACAGCTCATCCAGCTCTGCTTTAATCCTTTCATCCTCTTCGTGCAGCTCTTGGCACTTTATATGGTCGGTGAAAATTTCAGGCTTCTCCATTAGTCCGGATATCTCCTGGATTCTGGCTTCTATCCTCTCGATTTCCTTTTCTACTGTTTCCAACCTCTTCTGCTGCTTACGCTGGTTTGCTTTTTCTTCCTTTTGCTTCATCCAATCATTTTTCTGTTCTGTAGGCTGTTCTGCTTCGGCAGCCTTGCTGCCTGCGTTCTCGCTTTGATAGGAAGGCTTCTTGGAAAGATAATAGCTGTAATCACCCTTGTAAGTGGCGCATCCCTTTCTATTCAGCTCGACAACCTTGGTTGCCACCTTGTTTATAAAATATCTGTCGTGGGATATGAAGAGCACTGTGCCCGTATAATTGGATAGTGCATCCTCCAGAACCTGCTTTGACACAATATCAAGATGGTTAGTCGGTTCGTCCATTATGAGGAAGTTGGACTTAGAGAGCATCAGCTTCAGCAGAGATATTCTGCTTCTCTCACCACCGCTGAGCTTGTAAATCTCCTTGAATACATCCTCGCCTTGGAATAGGAAAGCAGCCAGCTTAGTCCTAAGGTCTGACTGGTTCATGTCGGGATACTCATCCCATATCTCATCTATTACCAGATTGTCATAGTTCAGGTTGTCCTGCTCCTGTTCGTAATAGCCTATGTTTACGTTTGTGCCTAGGCGGATGCTGCCCTCGTCAGGCTTCAGCATGCCCATTATTATTTTCAGCAGAGTGGTTTTACCTATGCCGTTAGGACCTAGAAGTGCAACCTTCTCGCCATTCTTTATCTCGAAGCTGGCATTGTCGAAAAGCTTTCTGTCAAAGGACTTGGCAACCTCAGTGACATATAGCACATCATTGCCGCTCTTCACCTGAGGCTCAAAGGAAAACCTGACTCCCTTAGGAGTTGACTGCGGCTTATCCATAAGCTCCATTCTCTCCAGAGCCTTCTCTCTGCTCTCAGCCTGCTTGATGCTTTTCTCCCTGTTGTACTGTCTGAAACGAGCGATAATAGCCTTTTGACGTTCAACCTCTTTCTGTTGAAGGTCATAGTCCTTAAGCAGCTCTTCCATTCTTTCCATCTTCAGCTCTACATATTTACTGTAGCTGCCGTTATATTCTGTCAAGGTTTTGTTCTCAATCTCAAAGGTCTTATTGGTCACCATGTCCAAGAAATATCTGTCGTGGGAAACTATAAGGACGGCGCCCTTTAAACCCTTCAGGAAGCCTTCCAGCCACTCTACAGACTCAATATCCAGATAGTTGGTAGGCTCATCCAGAAGCAGAATATCAAACTCTTGGAGAAGTATTTTACCGAGAGCTACTCTAGTTTTCTGCCCTCCACTCAATATGCTTACCTTTTTATCATATTCATCCTGTCCGAAACCTAAGCCCTTCAAGACGCCGCGAACAAGGCTCTGATATTCAAAACCCTTCTGCTGCTTGAATTGCTCCTGCAGGTTTGCATAGCTTTTAAGCATTTGCTCCAGTGCAGGATCGGAGGGATCCTTGCTGCCGCTTATGCGAAGCTCCAGCTCCCTCATTTCCTTCTCCATAGAGGTCAGGTGTGAGTAGACTGAGAGCATTTCGTCCAAAATGGTGTTATCTGACTGAAAGTCGAAATCCTGCGACATATAGCCTGTACGGATGTTTTTGCCGACAAACAGCTCACCTTCATCCTTCTCCAGAGCTCCGGTTATAATTTTGAATAGAGTAGATTTACCGGCGCCATTTACACCTACTACGCCAATTTTGTCGTTTTCTTGTACTGTAAAATTAATATTCTCTATTATGGTTTCTACCCCATAGCTTTTACTTATATCTTTTCCGGCAAGTACTATCATAACAACCTCCTATACCACAAAAGCAGGATTTTGGAATTTTTTTGCGAATAAATAAATAATCCTTCTTTTGCTATAATTCATTTTACACAAAACAGACCAAAATGTATAGACACCTAAAATATGCCTTTTGACATTTCTATGACATTGACATGTTTCCGCGAATATTATAAAATTATGTTACATATTAGCTGCAAATGCACACAAATGTATTATTAGCAATAATGTGGGTACAAATAATTATTGAACAGTGAGATTGTCAGACTGTTTATAAAATAATAGGGGTGGATACTATGGAACGTTTCAGTAACATTTCGATGGCTGTAGTGAGAAGACTTCCTAAGTATTATAGATACTTAGAAGAGCTTTTGAGAAATGACATTAAGAGAGTATCTTCTCAGGAACTCAGCAAGATAACAGGTTTTACTGCTTCACAAATCAGACAGGACTTAAATTGTTTCGGCGGATTTGGACAACAGGGCTATGGATATAATGCTGAAGAACTGCACAAGGAGATTGGCAAGATTCTCGGACTGGATAAGCAATACAAAACTGTAATTATAGGAGCCGGAAATATAGGCCATGCTATAGCAAACTATTCCAGCTTCGAAAAGAGCGGCTTTAAGACAATGGGTATATTTGACGTAGATCCTGATATAATTGGTGAGAAAATCAACAATATAACTGTAAGACATTCTAGTGAAGCAGAACAATTTATCAAAGAGAATGATATCACTATCGGCATTCTTTGTACACCGAAGCCTAAGAGCCAGGAAGCTGCTGAATGTCTGATCAATGGCGGCGTTAAGGCTATATGGAATTTTGCTCCGGTAGATTTGAAGGTACCCGACAATATAATCGTAGAAAATGTTAACTTAAGTGAAAGTTTGTTTACTGTTTCATATTTATTGAAGGAAAAGGAAGAAGCAAACGCAAAGAAGAGGTAATAATTTTTTATTTTTAGTAGATTTAACGCTGAAATATATCAGAGTTAAGTCTATATTTGTGTGTAAAAACAATTAATTAATTAATTTGAGGGAGATGACACAGTTGGACTTATTACAAGGTATACTTTCTTTAACACTCGGAAACGTCATAATGTTCGCTATAGCGGGAGTACTTATTTACTTAGCTGTTGTTAAACAATATGAGCCGATGCTATTACTGCCCATAGGCTTTGGGGCAATAATGGCGAACATTCCTTTGGCAGCTATCGAAGGCTTAAAGCCATTGGAAATTCTAAGGCAGGCAGGTATAGGCACAGAGCTTTTCCCACTGCTTATATTTGTAGGGGTTGGAGCTATGATAGATTTCACACCTCTGCTTAAGAACCCTAAGATGCTTCTTTTCGGAGGAGCTGCACAGTTCGGTATATTCTTTACTCTTACTTTTGCAGTACTATTGGGCTTCAGTATAAAAGAGGCGGCAGCCATAGGTATAATAGGGGCTGCGGATGGTCCTACATCTATATTTGTTGCCAACAAATTCGCAAAGGATTTAGTTGGTCCTATAACAGTTGCAGCATATACTTATATGGCACTGGTGCCAATAATCCAGCCTCCTGTAATCAGGCTCCTTACTACAAAGCAAGAGAGAATGATTAGGATGGACTACTTTGAACAACCGGTTTCAAAGAAGGTAAAGGTACTTTTCCCGATAATAGTTACATTCATAGCCGGTATAATAGCACCAAACAGCGTTGCGCTGGTAGGCTTCCTGATGTTTGGTAACCTTCTCAGGGAATCAGGTGTTACAGAAAGACTTTCAAAGGCTGCTCAGAACGAACTTGCAAGCGTAGTTACAATACTTCTGGGTATCACAATCGGTTCCACTATGACAGCAGAAAGCTTCCTGAATTTCGATACTTTGAAGATTATCGGCATGGGCTTGATAGCCTTCATATTTGACAGTGCAGGCGGAATCATATTTGCTAAGGTTCTCAACCTGTTCAGCAAGAGAAAGATTAATCCGATGGTTGGCGCAGCAGGTATCTCAGCATTCCCAATGTCAGCGAGAGTTATTCAGAGGGAAGCTCAGCTGGCTGATCCGACAAACTTTATCCTTATGCATGCGGTAAGTGCCAACGTTGGAGGACAAATCGCTTCCATAGTAGCAGGCGGACTGATACTTGCACTTGTAGGTTAGGAGGTAGCTTAGATGAACGGTTTAGTTATGGAAAGCTTAAGAATTATGGGCCTGGGTATGGCAGGCATATTTGTTGTAGTAGCTGTATTCTACTTTACTATAATAGCTCTCAACAAGATTTTCCCACATAAAGAACAGTAGAAAACAAATCCCCTTGCAGTAAATGCAAGGGGATTTTTGCGTTTGCCGACCCGCATAGTTGTAGGGGATGCTGCCCACAGCGTCCCGCGTTGAATATCTGTGATTCATGGTGTATTTCGTCATGTTTTATGATAGAATAAATAATAGTAAATTTCGGAGGTTAGTATATGGAAGTTTTTGCACTTGTAGGATCAAGCGGAACAGGCAAAAGCTATAAGGCATTTGTAGTGGCAAGCGAAAGAGGCATTGAGTATATAATTGACGACGGCCTGCTTATTGGCGGCACCAGAATATATGCAGGAAAATCTGCAAAAAGAGAAAAAACGAAGCTTGCATCTGTAAAACGCGCCCTGTTTAAGGACGATGAGCATAGAGAGGCTGTTAAACGTGAGATACAAGCCCTCAAACCAAATAAAATTATGTTGATTGGCACTTCTTTGAAGATGGTTGAGGAAATCGGGAAGGCTCTGGAGCTTCCACCGATTCAAGAGATAATTCCAATAGAGACAGTATCGACAGAAAAGGAAATAGAACTGGCAAGGAAGTCCAGAAGGGAAGACGGCAAACATGTTATCCCTGTACCTACACTAGAGGTCAAGAAGGATTTTTCAGGATACTTCATTGATTCCCTGAAGATTTTCGGTAGAAGAGGCAAGAGCCATGAGATAGAGGAGAAGACAATAATACGTCCAACCTTCAGCTATATGGGTAAATATGAGATATCAAAAAACGTGCTTGTACAGATGATAAATATTTGTGCGGCAAGGCTGGAACGAGTAAACAAGGTGCTCAGGGTGCGTATAGAGAATAAGCCGACGGGAATAAATATAGGCATCGAAGTATCGGTGAAGCTGGCAACGCGTATAGACCTGATAATGAATGAGTTCCAGAAGAAAATTATCGAGGATATAGAGTATTTGACGGGTATAAATGTATTGAGCGTTAACATAACTGTGAGAGGAATAGTGAGATAGAGATAACTTTATCTCAGGAAATGGAGTAGTCTGTATGAAGGTAAAGGAGATAGATGGCGGCATACTGCTGGAGGATGTACAGCACTTTGACGCTAAGCATATTTTTGAATGCGGTCAGTGCTTCCGCTGGAAGCGGGAGGAGGACGGCAGCTATACCGGAGTGGCTTATGGGAAGGTAATAAACGTCAAATCTGAATATGACAGGGGAATTGTGTTTCTAAAGAACACCAACCGGAAGGATTTTGACGAAATATGGTATAATTACTTTGATTTAGGCAGAGACTACGGCGAAATTAAGGAAAAACTGGCAGAGGATGAAATCCTAAGAGATGCCATAAAGCATGGCAGGGGAATAAGAATACTGAACCAAGACCCATGGGAGCTGGTTATTTCCTTTATAATATCGGCAAACAACAACATCCCCAGAATTTCACGAAGCATCAGGATACTATCTGAAATGTACGGTAAGCCGATAGAATACTGCGGTAACACTTATTACAGCTTCCCTGACCCTGAGACACTTGCAAAGGCTGAGCTGGAAGAAATTAATAGCTGCGGTGCAGGCTTCAGATGCAAATATATCTATCAGACCTCCAGAATGATAAATAACGGAGAGCTGGACTTGGAAGAGACAGCAGCACTATATACATCAAAAGCGAAAAGAGAGCTTATGAAGCTTGCGGGAGTAGGTCCAAAGGTGGCAGACTGCATCATGCTTTTCTCAATGAAGAAGCATGACGCATATCCGGTAGACGTATGGGTGAAAAGAGTCACAGAGCACTTCTATCTGCATGAGGAAGTACCCATGAAGCAAATTGAGAGGTTTGCCAAGGACAAGTTTGGCAGTCTGGCAGGCTTTGCACAGCAGTACTTGTTCTACTTCGCCCGCGAGCAGAAGATAAAGTAACAGGCAACAGGTAACAGGTAACAGGTGTCAGACGACAGGGAAGTAGGGGCTGGTTTCCATGCCAGCCCGTTTTTTTCTCGCAGTTCGAAGCCAGCACTTGGCACGCAGCGCCTATTTATTTATTTATATATGAGTTGGAGGGGTAAAATGATTTTATTAGGTTCTATTGTAAATGCCGCAGCAATTATCTTGGGCGGTATAGTAGGAAGTGTTTTCAAGAAGGGCTTGCCCAAGCGGTTTGGTGACTTGGTTGTTGCGTCACTAGGCTTTTTCACTATAATGCTGGGTATCAGCTTCGCCATGAAGACAGAGCATCCTTTGGTGGTAATTTTCAGTCTGCTGATTGGTGCAGCCTTAGGTGAGTGGATTGACATAGAGAAGCGTATGGACAACCTGGGCAACTCGGTGCAAAGCAAGCTGAAGGGCTTCAAGGGCAACTTTTCACAAGGCTTCGTAACATCAAGCCTGCTTTTCTGCGTAGGCTCCATGGCAATCATGGGTGCCCTTCAAAGCGGACTGGCCAGCGACCACAGCACTCTGTATACAAAGGCTGTAATGGACGGAGTGATAGGGGCGGTATTTGCATCCACTCTGGGCATAGGGGTAGCGGCATCAGCGTTACCTGTACTTATATATCAGGGAACAATAACGCTGCTGGCATCATTTCTGGAGCCATATCTCAGCACAGTGGTAGTTACGGAGATGACTGCGGTGGGCGGCATACTTCTTATGGGAGTAGGCACAAACATACTGGAATTAAAGAAGATAAAGGTAGGAAACCTTATACCTGCCATATTTATACCTATAATAATAATGATGTTTATGTAAGAGAATAATATCCGGGTAAATGAATATAATGTATCTGTATGTAAAGCCATGTATACCGTAAAAGCATACATGGCTTTAATACAGGAGACACGGCTTGTAGGGGCTGGTTTCCATGCCAGCCCGCAGGTGACAGGGGCTGTAGGGGGCGCTGCCCACAGCGCTCCTTTAAGACATACGGCTCGTCATTCTGAACGCAGTGAAGAATTTTTTGCGATATACCATTAAACCGAGAGAAATTCGAAGAAAAATAATGTAATTTGCATATAAACTAAGATATTCAGGAATAATAACTGATATATGCCACATATGGATAAATTAAGAATTTGCTTAGAAAAAATTCATTATTTATCATTATATATGTAATTAGCACTCAATTCGAGTGAGTGCTAATAATTAATTAAATATATTAAACAATCTAAGGAGGGTTATAATGAATATTAAACCACTAGGCGACAGAGTCGTAATAAAGGTAATGGAAAGTGAAGAAACAACAAAGAGCGGCATAGTTTTACCGGGCAGCGCAAAGGAAAAGCCAATGCAGGGTGAAATCATTGCAGTAGGCAGCGGCGAGATGGTAGACGGCAAAAAGGTACCTCTTGAGGTTAAGGTTGGAGACAGAGTATTATACTCAAAATATGCCGGAACAGAAATTAAGATGGACGGCAACGAGTATTTAGTAATAAGACAAAGTGAAATATTAGCTATAATAGAGTAATTGAAGGAGGACAATACAGATGGCAAAGCAAGTTAAGTTTGGTGAAGAAGCTAGAAGAGCGCTGGAAAGAGGCGTTAATCAACTGGCTGACACAGTAAAGATAACATTAGGACCAAAGGGAAGAAACGTAGTTCTTGACAAGAAATTCGGTGCACCTCTAATCACAAATGACGGTGTTACAATAGCAAAGGAAATAGAACTAGAAGACCCATTTGAAAACATGGGTGCACAATTAGTTAAGGAAGTTGCTACTAAGACAAACGACGTAGCAGGCGACGGTACTACTACAGCAACATTGCTTGCACAAGCAATCATAAGAGAAGGTCTGAAGAACGTTGCAGCAGGTGCAAACCCAATGATTATAAAGAAGGGTATAAACAAGGCTGTTGCAGTAGCAGTAGAAGAGCTTAAGAATACATCCAAACCAATCGAAAGCAAATCAGCAATAGCTCAAGTTGCTTCAATATCAGCAGCTGATGAAGAAATCGGAAGCCTTATTGCTGAAGCTATGGAAAAAGTAGGCAAGGACGGCGTTATAACTGTAGAAGAATCCAACACCTTCGGAACACACCTTGATGTAGTTGAAGGTATGCAGTTTGACAGAGGATATGTTTCAATGTACATGATTACTGATACAGAGAAAATGGAAGCTGTATTGGACGATCCATATATTCTTATCACTGACAAGAAGATTTCCAACATCCAAGAGCTGCTTCCAATACTTGAGCAAATCGTTCAACAAGGCAAGAAGCTTCTGATAATTGCTGAGGATATTGAAGGTGAAGCATTATCAACACTTATTGTAAATAAGCTGAGAGGAACATTCACATGCGTAGCGGTTAAGGCTCCTGGCTTCGGTGACAGAAGAAAGGCTATGCTTGAAGATATAGCAGTCCTTACAAACGGTCAAGTTATTTCTGAAGAACTGGGCTTAGACCTTAAGGAAACTACATTGGCACAGCTTGGTCGTGCAAGACAGGTTAAGGTTCAGAAGGAAAACACTATCATAGTTGACGGTGCAGGAAGCAATGATGCAATAAAGGAAAGAGTAAGACAAATAAAGGCTCAAGTAGAAGAAACTACATCAGAGTTTGACAAAGAAAAGCTAATGGAAAGACTGGCTAAGCTTTCCGGCGGCGTAGCTGTTATAAAGGTTGGAGCTGCAACAGAGACAGAGCTAAAGGAAAGAAAGCTCAGAATAGAAGATGCTCTGGCAGCAACAAGAGCGGCAGTAGAAGAAGGTATCGTACCAGGCGGCGGTACAGCTCTTGCAAACACAATTATTTCAGTAGCTGCACTTATTGACAAGACTGAAGGCGATGAAAGAACAGGCGTTAAGATAATAAAGAGAGCACTGGAAGAGCCTGTAAGACAAATCGCAGAAAACGCTGGCATCGAAGGTTCAGTAGTAATCGAAAAGGTATTGAACAGCGAGCCTGGCATAGGCTTTGATGCACTGAATGAAAAGTACATCAACATGATAGAAGCCGGTATAGTAGACCCAACTAAGGTTACAAGATCAGCACTTCAAAACGCTGCTTCAGTAGCTTCAATGCTTCTGACTACAGAAAGCATAGTATCAGATATACCTGAGAAGGAAAAACCAATGCCTGCACCTGGAATGGGCGGAGACATGGGAATGTACTAAAAATAAAAAATACTGCAAAGATAAAAATCCATCCTTGAAAAAAAGGATGGATTTTTTTATTCTTATATGATAATATATAGGAAAACTCAGCAATTGGAATTAATTTCAAGATGTGACAAATTATTACATTTAATGTGCTTTAATTTAAAATTAAAGCTTTCATTTTGTATAACCTCATGTGTATGTGGCTATTATACCATAATGCAGAGGCAGGGGGTAAGGGGTGTGAATTTTTAAACGCAGGATTATTTTTGAGGAGGTAAACAAATGAGAAAGATTACAAAACGAGTATTAAGCTGTCTGGTAATATTTGCAATGATACTGAGCATTGAAAATATTGGATGGATAAGCGAAGTAAATGCAGAAAGCACAACTAGTGCCGTACAGCAGATCGTTGTAGCAGCGGTTACTATGAATGATGCTGCTGCTAGGACCGTACTGGCAGACAATATAACGAATACGACAAGTGATGGCTCACATCCTTATACCATTGATCAAAGAAGAAAAGCAATAACAGATGCATTTATCGGGGTGAGCTCATATCTTTTGCAGCCGGGCTATGTTGATGCAGTTATAACCAAGATGGATGCCCAATCTCAGACATCCAAAGACCTGATAAGACAAATAATAATTGAAGGTGCTCCGGCTTCCATAAACTATAACAGAACAGGTTTTCAGGGTACCACACTGTATAATGACTTAAATGACATGATTACCGGCGGGCACAGCAATGATAACGGTATTAAATTCTTAATCAAGCTATTCCAAAGCACTGCAGAGGTATACAATGGACCGGTTGCTCTCGATGCCGGTTCAAATATAAGGTTTGAAATAACAGGCTTCCATCAGGTGCTGGCTGACGCATTGTTCAGTGACCTTATGAAGTCCTTCGAAACCCTGAACAATATGATTACAAACAAGGCAGGTACATATGCAACCTACACCGAGCTGCTGTCTTACTCAGCAGACCTTGTAAATGCCTCAGGCTGCCAAGCTGAATTTAAAAGACTGCTGATAGCAAACAGTGCAACAGGCCATCCGATTTACAGCGGAAGCGTAACCCTGCTGCCGGACGGAAACGGCAGCACCCCTCCGAGCAATCCTCCATCAGGAGGCGGAGTTGTCCTGCCTCCAACTGACACTACAACACCGACACCCACTCTTCCTGACACCATCCCAGATGGTACAGTGACTACAACCACAAATCCTGACGGCGGTATAACTGCGACAGTAGCTGTTGAAGAGCAAGCCGTAAAAGAGGATATCAACAATGCAGAGCTGGAGAATGTAACCATAGACGTGACAGCTCTGAAAGACTCAGTAGAGGTTACAGCTGAGATTTCAGGCACCATATTAGAAACAATTGCCGATAGCGGCAAGGGTATAGAAATAAAATCCGGTGATGCAGTACTGCTGATACCTGAAGATGTTATAAAACAAATAAGTGAAATAGGCAGCAATGAAAGCTTCACCATTACAATAAGCGAAGCAAAACCTGAACCCACAGAAGCGGGGATGGATATAGTAGGAAGTACACTGGATTTTGGCATGAAGATAGGGGACGAGGCTATAACTAACTTCAACACAAGCATCCAGGCACAAATGCAGGTTGATATGTCCAAGGTCAAGGACTACAGAAAGGTTATAGCGTCCTACTACAATGAAGAGAAGCAATGGGAACCAATAAACGGATATCTGGATAAAGAAACAGGCGTGCTGGTATTCTACACAGACCACTTCTCAAAGTTTGCAGCCATTGAGTACTCCAAGAAGTTTGATGATGTAAATACACAATGGGCAATAGACAGCATAGAGGTTTTGGCTGCAAGGAACATAATGAACGGCAAGAGCGAAAACAGATTTGACCCCAAGGCGAACATAACAAGAGCAGAGGTTGCAGTCCTCATCACAAGAGTATTGCATCTTGATGCCAAAGCTGCAGCAGGCAAATTTTCAGATGTTCCGACAAACAAGTGGTACGCTGAAGAAGTAGAAGCCGCAGCACAAGCGGGCATCATAGACGGAGTAGGCGGCGGTAAGTTTGCTCCTGAGGCTCAAATAACAAGAGAGCAAATAGCGGTGATGATATGCCGTGCCCTAGAGTACAAACAGGGTAAAACTTCGGCAGCACCGGCTCTTACATTTACTGATGCTGCTGACATCTCAGAATATGCGAAGAATGCAGTTGCAATAGCTTCATCCGAGAACATAGTAAAAGGCAGCGGCAGCAGATTCAACCCTAAGGACAAGGCTACAAGAGAGCAGGTTGCCGTTATGATATACAGACTGCTGGAAGCTATGGGAGAAATATAAACCACTGAGGCATGAGAAGAACATGCAGGCTTACTGTAGGGAACGACCCCCGTTGTCAAGTACACATGGTATACAATTTGTTCGGGGAGATGGTATACAACTTAATGTTTACTTAACCGATATATTCTTCTT
>JAQZBM010000313.1 GCA_029238945.1 Clostridia bacterium | reverse complement strand
TTTGTTTTTTGAACAAAAGCTCTTTGTCTCTGCAAGGAGCTTTTTTAATACAGCACCTCATAATGCAATTCACACACCATCTTATGCAGACTTCTCCAGAAGCTTTCTCATGATATGTTAGAAAATTCTGAAAAACTGTACAAGCCTATGATAAATACATATAATGTTAATTATTACAGAAATTTGATTGGATTTCGGAATATTGCTGTTTTGATATTAATACATATAAAAGGTAGTATTAAGATGTAACAATGAGTTACCAAAACAGGACTTCGTTTAACCATGCATATCAGTGCTTAAACAGAACGGCAGAAGAAAAGTAATTAATTATTTAGCGCTGTTTTAATAACTGGGAAAAGCTGAGGGATTATGTATGTGAACGAAGGAAAAAAAGAAGGAGGGAATGAAGTGAAAAAATTATTGTTACTGTTACTAGCTGTCATCATGGTAAGCACACTAATAGCAGCCCCGATCCTAAGTGCATCCCCGGATAAGGATGTAGACAAGGCTAACGTATTTCTTAAGGAAAAGTTCAAACTAGACAATGCAGAACAGAACTTTAGAACAATGAAGGTTAAGACAGATGAGCTAGGCTTCACTCATGTTAAGCTGCAGCAGGTTGTTGACAGCATCCCGGTATTCGGAAATGAGTACCTTGTTCACTTCGACAAGGACAATAACGTATACGCCTCCAATGGTGAATTTGACATTGATGCAAGGAACTACAAGACAAAGGGTGACTTTATAAAAGCAAAGGACGCTATGGAAATCGCAAAGAAGGACGTAGGTTATGCAGAAGGTTCAGAAATAAATCAGGAAGATATTATCACAGCTGATTTGTATCTTTATAAATCAGCAGAAGAATATATACCTGTTTATTTGGTAAGAGTAAGCTGGATGCATGAGGATTCCTTCGGTGACTGGAAGGTCATGGTAGATGCGGTGGAAGGAAATGTAGTTGATAAGTTCGATGGGATAAAGTATGGTGGAAATAATACAGATAAGCCTGTAACAGGAACTAATGCTATCGGCACAGGTACAGGAGTATTAGGTGACACCAAGACCATCAACCTTACCTTGAGCAGCGGACTCTATTATTTGCAGGACAACACAAGAGCAACATATGGCATATTCACATACAATGCAAACAATAGAACAAGACTCCCAGGTACTTTAATGTCAGACACAGATACAACATGGAACTCGTCAGTACAATATGCAGGTGTTGATGCACACTACTATGTAGGAAAGGTATATGACTATTACAAGAACATTCATAGCAGAAACAGCTTGAACAATGCAGGCTTAGCATTGAAGGCTACAGTTCATTACAAAATAGACTATGTAAATGCATTCTGGAATGGAACACAAATAGTATTTGGAGATGGAGACGGAGTTCAATCTCTGCCGCTATCAGGCGGGTTTGACATAGTTGCTCATGAGCTGACTCACGGTGTAGATTCCTATGAGGCAGACCTCCTGTATCAGGACCAATCCGGTGCTTTAAGTGAGTCCTTTGCAGATACTCTGGCTACTGCAGCAGAGTACTATGCACAGCCAGCACAATTTGACTGGCTTATAGGTGAAGATGTTTGGACTCCTGCTATATCCGGTGATGCTTTGAGAAGCATGGAAGATCCTACTTTATATGGCGATCCGGCGCACATGAATGATTATGTATATACAAGTGCCGATTACGGTGGAGTTCATACAAATTCCGGTATACCAAACAAGGCTGCTTATTTGGTCGGATCAAACATTGGTGTCGACAAGATGGGTAAGATATACTACAGAGCATTGTCAACATATCTGATTTCGACATCTGACTTCTCAGACTGCAGAGCAGCTTGCCTGCAATCAGCAGCTGATCTGTACGGTGCTAACGGTACAGAGTACAATGCTGTAGTAAATGCATTTGACGCAGTAGGAATATATTAAGATAAATGAAACCGGCTTAATGCCGGTTTTATTTTTTAGAAATCCATAATAACAATAATGCGGCATCCGGATATCCGAATGCCGCAAAAATCTATGAAATGAGGGGGAGGAATAAAGAACATTAGCACTAATATTCTATAATGTTATTATATCTCCAAAATTCCAATAAATATATACAATTTAGCAAGTTGTTACAAATTGTTTACATCCTGACAAACTTATGTATCTTTTGTTCATTATTATTACATTTTTAGTATTTGTCTCCGAACTCTCCCAAAAGACTGCCTAAGCCCCCCAAAACATTTCCTTGGCTTCTACTCTCCGGAGATGATTTCATTGCGTTTCTGAAAAGTGTTTTTGAGAGTGAATTGATGTTCATGCTTTGAAGTATTACCTTGCCGTTGCCCGACAATGTCGCAAGGAAAAGTCCTTCACCGCCGAACAGGAGGTTTTTCGCCACTTGCCCTACGCTTTTACCTATCCATTCGACATCATAGGCGATATTTCTGTCAAAGCCCACTATAGCGCCTGTATCTACTTGGATTTTTCCGCCATAGTCAGCCGGGTTCAATTCTATGAAGTTTCCGCAGGCTCCTATAAATAAGGTTCCCACATCACTGAATTTCTCGAGTATGAAGCCTTCACCGCCAAACATTCCCGCCCCTATTTTCTTGGTTAAAGCGATATCAAAATCCACTGTATTTTCAGCTGCTATGAAGGCATCCTTTTGTACATAGAATTCTCCGTACTCCTCAATGTTCAGAGCCATAATCTCACCTGGGATGGTTTGAGAAAAAGTAACTAAACCGCTTGGGCCATTAGTTACGTTGAAAACCT
>JAQZBM010000061.1 GCA_029238945.1 Clostridia bacterium | reverse complement strand
ATCAAGGTCTATTGTAATAGTTTCTCCCGCTTCCAGCTTAGGAGCAACCACTGCTGCATCCAGCTTGCTTAGAGCAGGTGCCATCAGCTTCATCTTCGCTCCCAGTACAGGTCCAGCGGTCTTGAAGTTCGGCTTCAGGGTGAAGTTCATGTAGTCGTTCAGGTTCTTTGCAAACACTACATCCTTTACGTTCAACTCCTCTTGGATAAGCGGTACCAGGTAGGATATCATTTCCTCGTATTTGCCGTCTATCAGCACCTCTTGGATTGGCTGACGAACCTTTATCCTTACCTGTTCTCTTGCTCCACGGCCAAGACCTACAAGGTCTCTTACCAGGTCCATTCTCTCTTCTAGAGCCTTGTCTATCAGCTCATTGTTGACCTCAGGATATAAAGCCAAGTGAACGGATGCTTCTCCTGTAAGGTTCCTGTAGATTTCCTCTGCCATAAATGGTGCAAAAGGAGCCACCAGCTTAGATACTCCAATGAGTATTTCCATTGTGGTATTGTAAACAGCCTTCTTATCCTCTGTCAGCTCAGTTTCCCAGAAACGTCTTCTGGAACGTCTGATGTACCAGTTGGATAAGTCTTCGCTTACGAAATATTGTATCTTTCTTACTGCCTTTGTAAGGTCAAATACCTTAAGCTCTGCTTCCACCTCAGCTATCAGGCTGTTGTACTTGCTGAGCACCCATCTGTCAAGCTCAGGTCTGTCCTTGTACTCTACAAAGAATTCCTTCGGATCTATGTTGTCCGTATTGGCGTAAAGAGTAAAGAAGGTGTAAACATTCTTCAGGGTTCCGAAGAATCTGCTAAGTACTTCCTTCAAGCCCTCTTCATCAAACTTAGTGGTAGACCAAGCCGGTGAAACATAAAGCATATACCATCTCAAAGCGTCTGCGCCATACTTATCCATCAGTTCAAAGGGATTTACCACATTGCCGAGAGACTTTGACATCTTTTTGCCTTCTTTATCAACTATATGTGCATTTACCAAAACTCTCTTATATGGGGATTTACCCATTACAAAGGTTGATATCGCAAGCAGTGAGTAGAACCATCCTCTTGTCTGGTCAATAGCCTCACATATAAAGTCTGCCGGGAACAGCTCATCAAATTTGTCAGCATTCTCGAAAGGCCAATGATGCTGCGCAAATGGCATTGAGCCGCTGTCAAACCAGCAGTCTATAACGTCGGATACTCTTGTCATTGTCTCGCCGCATTTTGAGCACTTTATGTGGACATCATCGATATATGGTCTGTGCAGCTCTATTGTCTCATCTATATCCTCAATGGCTCTTTCCACCAATTCCTTACGCGAGCCTATAGTCTCAAAATGTCCGCAGGAGCATCTCCAAACGTTCAGCGGAGTTCCCCAGTATCTGCTTCTGGATATCGCCCAGTCGTTCAGATTCTCAAGCCAGTTGCCAAAACGCTTCTCTCCTACATAGTCAGGATACCACTCAACAGAGTTGTTATTTGCTATCAGCTGCTCCTTAAGCTTTGTCATTTCTATATACCAGCTAGGTCTAGCATAGTATAGCAGAGGAGTCTTACATCTCCAGCAGTGCGGATAGTTATGATCTATCTTTTCCTTCTTGAAAAGCTTGCCCTCTGCAGCCAGCCATTTTATGATATCCAGATCTGCATCCATTACAAACTGACCTTCCCATGGAGTAGTTGTGAACTTACCTTCCCCGTTGACAGGCTGCAATACAGGAAGATTGTATCTTCTGCCTGTTTGATAGTCGTCTTCACCGAAGGCCGGAGCAGTATGAACTATACCGGTACCGTCTTCAGTTGTTACATAGTCTGCAACTGTTACGAAGAAGGCCTTTTTATCAGTCTGTACAAAGGGCATCAGCTGTTCATACTCCATGTATTCCATGTCCTTGCCTGTCATTTCCTCAAGGACCTCGAACTCTTCGCCAAGAAGTCTCTTAGCAAGATTCTTCTCTATATAATAAACTTCATCATTTTGCTTAACCTTCTGATAGGTTTCATTGGGGTTGACTGTCAACGCAACGTTGGAAGCCAGAGTCCAAGGAGTAGTAGTCCAAACCAGGAAGTACTCGTTGGCATCCTTTTTCTTAAACTTTACATATACTGTGTTTGTCTTTATTTCCTTATAGCCTTGTGCTACCTCGTGGGAAGCCAGACCAGTTCCGCAGCGCGGACAGTATGGAAGTATCTTGTGTCCTTCGTATAGAAGACCTTCCTTGTTGAATTTATCCAATATGTGCCATTCTGTCTCTATATAGTCATTGTGGAAGGTTACATATGGATCATCCAAATCTATCAGGTAGCCCATCTGCTCTGTCATATTGCGCCATAATCCTACGTATTTGAAAACTGAGTCACGGCACTTTTCGTTAAACTCTTTTATACCGTAC
Organism: Clostridia bacterium; assembly: GCA_029238945.1. GTDB lineage: Bacteria > Bacillota > Clostridia > Lutisporales > Lutisporaceae > GWB2-37-7. Next base: position 9,822 of record JAQZBM010000061.1, on the reverse strand, counting down.
TTTTCTATGTCCTGCTTACCTGAAATTTGAAGCTCTTTTTCCACTTCAATTTCTACAGGAAGTCCGTGGGTATCCCAGCCTGCCTTTCTCTTAACCTGATAGCCCTTCATTGTCATATAACGGCATACAGTGTCCTTAAGAGTTCTGGATATTACGTGGTGTACACCCGGCTTTCCGTTTGCTGTGGGCGGTCCTTCATAAAATATGAAGGCTTCTGCTCCTTCTCTTTCCTCTACGCTTTTTTTCAGCAAGTCTATTTCTTCCCAGTACATGGATACTGATTTTTCTCTATCTGCAACCTGCTGGTCTGACAAGAATTTAAACTTCTCCATTATAAACATCCTTCCCGTAAAATTATTTTTTGCAAAAATAAGAACCCCACCCATCAAATAGCAGCTAAAGCTGCTGATGGGTCCCGGGAGCCTTGTTATATGCATAATAAAATCCCTGACTAATTGTCAGGGACGATTTAACGCGGTACCACCCAAATTACCAAAGCCATATCTCTGCACACAGCTAAATATAACTCCGGTCACTTAAGCATATAACACATGCCTGTGTGATGCCTTACTATATTTCATTCAGGCATCCGGCTCCGAGGTGATTTTCACCTAAGCATCAGCGATAATCTTTCACCAGCCGATTATCTCTCTACAGCCTTCTCTTAAGCTACTGTCCTCTTCACTGCCATTTTCATATAATTTTACATATAATTATAATTGCTAATTATATCATATTATATGCAATTGTCAAGTTATTGGATATGTTATAATATATTTGCAAAATGGAAAATTTGACTAAGCAAACAAGGGGGATTTATTTTGGAACAAAAGGAATATCAGTTTTCGGAAGAAACAATAAAGCAGAGAAAAAAAGTAATGAATACAATGGCTTTATGCCTGCCTATTATTATGATTATCTTTGCTTTCATAATTACCAGAGAAATGGATTCGGTGCCTATAGGTGTAATATCAGCCTTTTTGGGCGCAGCCATTGCCTTAATTGTTGTAGAGATTATTGTAGTATCCCGTATTATGATGAAAAAGCTAAGACAGTCAATCTTAATACTATCGGAAGATAAGTTAATACATAAAAACGGAGTCTACAATGACACTATTATGTTTAAAGACATAAAAGCAATAAATGTAAAGAAAGAGAAAAAAGGCAAAATATTAGTCATAAAACTGACAGCCGGTAAAAAGATTATGAATATAACTGGCTTCGAAAACTTGTCTGAGGTTCTTGAACACCTTATACAGCATGCACCTGAACAGGCTGTTCAAAGTGAAAAAACCTACAAGGTTAATTGGAATAGTCCTTTTGTATTAGCTTTAATTATGTTTATTACTTTAGCAGTAATAATCGTTATAATGTCCTACGGAGAATTTATTTATCAAAGCTTTAATGCTCTTATAATGCTAGGCTTCGGATTACTTATGCTTATATATAGACCTATATCCCGAACCTCCGGTTCCCGCTTCAGAACCTTTGAAATTGTCATGGGAATTCTATTGTCTGTATTTTCCGCTATACAGCTGATAATACAGTTATTGATATATTTTATATAATTGGACTGATTATATTTTGAAGCTGCAGGGGTTCTCACACCCCTGCCACATGTTACCTACCACCTGCCACCTTATTTCTACTTCAATATAGCATAGCTTCTGTCTATCTTTATAACCGGATTGTACTGCGGATACTTGCTCTTAATTGCCTCGGATACGTCATGGGAAAGCTTGTTCCCTTCCTTATCCTTTATCTCATGAGGTATAACCATATCAAAAATCACATTGCAGTGATTTTCATCTCCTACTATCCTGAAATCATGCAAGGTCAGACCTAAGTCAAACCCGGTCAGCACATCCAATACCTGATGCTGAATCTTTACCACCGTCTTATCATTGGTATTTATAGGATCCATATGCATAACCAGATGGATGCTAAGCTCTTCGGATATCTCCTGCTCCGCTTTGTCTATAAGGTCATGAGCCTCCATTACGCCCATATCCGCCGGAATCTCTGCATGCAGTGAAACAACGCAGCGATTTGGGCCGTAGTTGTGCACTATTATGTCATGTATACCTATTACTCCTTCATAGGACATGGTCTTCGATATTATGGTATTTACAAATTCCTCTTCAGGCGCCTCGCCCAGCAGAGGATTCAGAGTTTCCTTAATCAGTGAAAAGCCTGAATACATTATGAATAGCGCTACCAGTATGCCTATATAACCGTCTATGGGGAAGGTTATCCATATGGAAAGTATCAGAGAGAACAATACTACAGATGTAGTTATCACATCACTGAGGCTGTCCATGGCAGAGGCCTCCATAGCCTTGCTCCCGATAGCTCCTCCTATTCTCTTGTTGAATCTGCTCAGCCATATCTTCATAAGTATAGAAAAACTGAGAAGCAGAAAGGTCACTATATCAAAGCTGACCGCTTCAGGATTTCTTACCCGGTCTATGGAGCTTTTGAAGAATTCAAAGCCTACCAGTACAACAAGGAAGGAAACTATCAGTGCAGAAATATACTCAATTCTGCCGTGACCAAAGGGATGCTCTCTGTCTGCAGGCTTGTTGGTAACCTTGAAGCCCACCAGTGTAATAATCGAGGATGCCGCATCAGATAGATTGTTTATTGCATCAGCCATTACAGCAATACTATTTATAGCCATTCCGACAACAAGCTTAGCGGCAGACAGCAGCACATTTGCAAGTATTCCGACTATACAGCCTAAGTAACCGTATGCCTGTCTTACATCACTATTTGTTGTATCCTTGCTGTTCTTTACAAATTTATTTATCAGAAAGTCCGTCATTATATCATCACTCCGTAAAATAACATTACCAGTATTTTATCACAGATTTACAATTATTATATAAATTTCAGAAAAAAGACTTTGTGTAGTGGCAGACCTATGTGCCTGCCAGTTATACGGGATGACACGCAGGTCATCCCCTACAATATTCTAACTATAGACTATTTTTACTCCAGATTCTTTACATAAAATATCGCCAGCTGTGTTCTATCTCTCAGATTAAGCTTTTCCAGCAGTATAGTCACATAATTTCGGACAGTCCCTTCACTTAGATACAGTCTCTCGGATATCTCCTTGTTTGAAAGTCCCTCTCCTACAAGCCTAAGCACGTCCATCTCGCGCTCTGTCAGATTCAGCTCATCATGCTTCATTTTCTTATTGTCCTTTAGCATGGAGGTTAGGCTATGTGCCACTTCCTTTTCCAAAACTATATTGCCCTTGTGAACAGCCCGGAGGCTCTCCAGTATATTATCAGAAGACTGATTCTTCAGCATGTACCCGGAGGCGCCGTTTTTTATAGCCTCCTTTATATACTCTTCATCCTTGAAGGTAGTAAGCATTATAACCTTTATGCTGCTGAACTGCTGCTTAATAAGCTTTGTGCCCAGCACTCCATCCATTACAGGCATCCTTATATCCATTAGCACAATATCCGGCTGACAGCTCCTGCAAAGCTCCAGAGCCTCCTGAGCATTGGGCGCGGTTCCGACAACCTCCATATCCTGCTCCAAATCTATGAGAATTTTCAAGCTATCCCTAATCAACGCATCATCATCAACAATTATTACTCTCATACTATTACCTCCGAAGAATTTTCTATGGGTATGACACATACTATGAGAAATCCGTTATCATTGCTTATAGATATTGTACCTCCTGCATTTTGGACGCGTTCTCTCATGCCGCTGATGCCCAAGCCCTCCTTGAACCTGCCCCCGCCTGCTCCGTTGTCTCTTATCTGAAGCCTTACAAATTTATAGTTTATGTCTATTCTTATTTCTACCACATCAGCCTCTGTATGCTTGCCCACATTGGTCAAGGCTTCCTTGATGTTGTGCTGCAGTATCTGCATGATGTTTACAGGCAGCTCTCCAAAATCACCGGAGGTTTTAAATTCTACGGGGCAGTATGTGAAATTGCCGATAATCTGTCTTATGCTTTCTACGCCAAGCTTTTCTGCCGGTTTTATATTATGCACCGTATCTCTCATGACCACTAGAGTGCCGGACAGAGCTTCAATAGAGCTGCTTAAAAGCTCAGCAGCTTTTTCCTTATCCTTATCGTAAAGCTTTCTCACCGCCTGCAGCTGCATAAGAATCCCTGCTATACTGTGTCCCACGTTATCATGAATCTGCCTTGCAATCCTGTTCCGCTCCTTTATCTCCGCCATGTGAGCAGCTTCTTCTGCAGAATTTAAAAGCCTTGCCTTTGCTTGCTCCAGCTGATAGGAGTATTCCCGCTGTTTGTCAAAGCTGTTTCTGTACAGCTCCTCCTTTGTTAGCAGAGTTCCCTTCACATAGGCAAAAAGACAGCACAGACTTATCACAAGCAGGAAAGTAGTAATCTCATCGGGCTGCAATATAAATAATCCCGCTGCAGCTATGGGTATCACGCCTATATAATACCTGCGGCTGATTAAGTCATATACCATCAGTCCAAATAATATTGAGAAGGCAGCATCCAAGGTGATACCGTAATAAATTATTACTGCCTCCAGAACGAACAGCAGAACTCCCCCTCCAAATTTCTCCCTGTACACACTTGATGCCGCAATGAGAAGGAGCACCACTACCTCCATATACCGGACGCTGGAGTTAATCGCCAGCTGTGCGACTATATATGCAAAAAATACAAGCTTTAATATATAATTCATACCTTGCACTCCATAATCATAATTCCTTTACCTAATAATACCACATATCGCAGGCGTCAGGTAGCAGGTAACAGGTGTCAGGTAAGAGGCAGGGGGCGCTGCACTCAGCGCCCCCTATATTATGCTTTCATCATTATATTTTTGTTGGAGCCCACTATCATGAAAACCAGAGTGAAAAGCAGCAGTATCATCAGCTCTGAGCCTATATCCGCCAAAGAGCCTCCATATAGCAGCTTCTCGCTGGCACTCAGTACCCAAGTAACAGGAGTGAAATTTGAAAGCTGCCGCAAAATGCTTGGCATGATGTCACGAGGCCAGAAGCAGCCTCCCAGCATACATAGAGGTATTGTAATCAAGTAGGACAGTGCATTATTCTGTCTCAAGTCATTAGTAAGACTGCTGACAGCCAAGCCCAATGCTACGGATGTCAGTGCGAACACCAGGAACAATACCAGAATATTGCCTATAGATGGTCCCATATCTGCTTTGAATACAAATATCAGAATAGCAAATATCACACACACCTGTATAAATGTTATCACTATATAGCTTAAAAGGTTCTGCATAAAATAGCTTCTGGCGGAAATAGGACTGGAAAGCACTCTTCCGTATGTCTTTAGATATTTATCCTCCAGCACAAGAGTCGCAGCGTTTGTAGACATGAACAGCATGAACATTACCATAAAGCCTAGACTTAAATATGTGTTGGATTTGGTATCCCTTTCAGTGTTCTCTATGCTTTGATAATCAGCAGAAACCATATTGCTCACATAAAGCTCCATGCCTCTGTAAAACTCCCCTTCATTGCCCTTTGCCGCTGCTGCTATATTTTTGGAGGAGTTAACAAAGCTCTCGATATACAGCTTTATGGGTATAGAAGTATTGGTCTCCTTGAGACTCATAGTTTCCAGCTTCGTATCCCTTCCGTTTATTATGGCTTCAGTAAAGCCCTCATTTATCTTTACAGCATAGTCAAGCTTCCCATTGATAAGCATTTGCTTTATATCCTGCTCCTGCACCTCCAAGATATCAGTGCCGTTTTTCAGGCCCTCTGTCAGCATTGAGGTCAGCCTTGTGTTATCCTTGTCTATTATAGCTACCCTCAGAGGTGTGCTGCCTCCCATTGCATACATTGAAAAGGATATAAATATTATGGGAAGTAAAAGCATTACGATAAAAGTGAATTTGTCCCTGGACAGTCTTTTTAGATTATTTATAAGGATTGTCAATTTGCACTCCTCCTTTCTGTCAAGCCTGCAATTATAAAGGCTGCAATCACGATAGCCCATATAGTAATTATAAGGTTGGTTGTCTGAGCAGTTGAGCCTCCGTATATGGTATTGAACATAGCCTGCTGTGCCAAATAGTTAGGAGAAATATGTCCCAGCTTCTCCATGGCAGGACCCATCTGGCTTGATGGGAAGTATCCGCCCGCCAGAAATGTGGTTATGCTGACTCCAAGATTCAAAAGTCCTCCTGTGGCTTGAGGATTCTTACCCAAATTGGATACCATCATGCCCAAACCCACTGACATAAGGCTTGCCGAGAAGCACACAAATATGATTAACCCCAAGCTTCCTCCCCAGTTGACGTTGAATACAAGCTTAGTAAAAGCGATTATTACCATCCCCTGAAGAAATACCGAAACAACACTGCCGGCCAGCTTACCCAGTACTACCTCCAAATAGTTTACAGGAGCGCTTGCTAATCTTATGCTGGTATTCAGCCTTTTCTCTTCCTTCATAGCAAAGTTGCCGTAGCCTGTGCCGTACATTATGGTCATTACAAGCATGGTTACCGCATAATAGTCTATAGCCCTGGGTGCATTGCCTTCTGCTGTAACAGCAGTCTCCTCGATGTTATCGAACATTTCATATTCCTGTGACACAGCGCCCATCTGCCTTAAAACCAGCTGAGCGTTAGTGCCGTTTACAAATCCGTTTATAGTGCTCTGTACTATAGATTCTCTGAAGCTGCTGTATTTGCTGTTATAAACCTCTATTGAAGCCTTCCCGCCTTTTTGTATGTCCTCGGAAAGGTTAGCGGGGAGTACTATCAGGGCAACGGCTCTGCCGTCTTTTATAAGCTCAAAGGCCTCTTCCTTCGAAGCTGCTGTCTTATACTGCATCATCTTTGAGATTTCCTCAGACTCCAGAAATTCCTCAAAGCTTTGGGACATAAATCCTTTGTCCTCATCAAGATAACAGATGGTAGTAACACTCATATCCCCCGGAGTAAAAACACTGCCTAACGCACTGCCCATGGTTGCAATCAGCATAATGGGAAGGGCCAGCATGAGCAAAAGGGTTTTATAGTCCCTGAAATTCCTCAGTATAGTGTAATATGCTATATTTAATGCCTTCATAATTATCCCCCCTTAATCCCTGAGGGTTCTTCCGGTAAGTGTAAGGAATACCGTTTCAAGGGTAGGCTTCTCTATGTTCATAGACAAAATATCTGCCTCAGCAGCAGAGATGCAGTCTATTATCTTGCTCAGATTCCTGCTGTTTTTCTCAGAGATTACAGTAAGCCTACTGCCGTCTACAACACAGTCCTTGACTCCCGATACCTGCTTCACTGTATCTGTAATGGTATAATTTACAGAGGATAACTCAAACTCTGTTTTTTCTTCTACTGTGATAAAGGCCTTAAGCTCTTCCTTTGTACCCTTTGCAATCAGCTTGCCGTGGTCCATGATGGCAATCCTGCTGCAAAGCTCCTCTACCTCCTCCATGTAGTGGGAGGTGTAAATTATGGTGGAGCCCTTCTTGTTCAGCTCCTTTACAGATTGAAGTATATGATTTCTTGACTGAGGGTCTATGCCTACTGTAGGCTCATCCATTATTATAAGCTTGGGCTGGTGTACTATGGCACAGGCTATATTCAGCCTTCTTTTCATACCGCCTGAGAGCTTCTTCGCCAAATCCTTTCTCCTGTCCCAAAGCCCTGTGAATTCCAAAGCTTCCTGCACTCTACTCCTCAGCAAACCATCCTTTAGCCCATAAAGCTTAGCAAAGAAGCTTACATTTTCATAACAGGTGAGATCCCAGTAAAGTGCAAGATCCTGCGGCACTATGCCTATTTCCTTTTTTATGCTGCCTTCCCTGCCTGTGAAGTCTTGCCCAAACAGCTTTATCTGTCCTTTGTCCTGCTTCTGCATGCCTATCATGCAGTTAATAGCGGTGGTTTTACCTGCACCGTTGGGGCCAAGAAGTCCGAATATCTCACCGTCATCAATTGATAAGCTTATATTGTCAACTGCCAGAAAGTCCCCATATCTTTTTACAAGGTCTTTTATTTCAACTACCAAAGCAACCACTCCTTTATAAATCTAATTTCTGTTTTTACAATACAATAATATTAGAAATTCAATCCCTTTAATAATGAATAAAAGCACTTTATCACATGACATTTGTCATATAATAAAGTGCTTGCAAATTATTTTACAATTTTAATGCTTTCCGCAGTGCATTGACTACCTGTTCTGTCTGGAAGGGCTTCTCGACAAAGTCCACAGCTCCCAGCTTTATTGCTTCCACCACCATAGCCTGCTGTCCCATGGCAGTACACATAATTACCTTAGCTTTACTGTCATAGTATAGTATTTCTTTTAGAGCCCTAATCCCATCCATTTCCGGCATTGTTATATCCATAGTAACAGCATCCGGCTTAAGCTCCTTGTAAAGCTCTACCGCTTTTATTCCATTGTCAGCCTCTGCAACTACCTCGAAGCCGTCCTTTGAGACTATATCTCTCAGCATTGAACGCATGAAGCCTGCATCATCAACTATAAGAACCTTTGGACTCATGTATATTACCCCTTTACGGTTTTTGAATCTCTTACAGTGCATACATAAGCTTCGTATTTTACTATGATAAATCTATATATATTTCCTACAAATTAGTATTTTAGCATACCATTACAATATATGCAAATTTTTATGTAAAATCCATGAATTTTATTTCACATTTATCTTGCACAGCCACAGGTATTTGACAATCTAATATCTATTACAAAGCTGCATTTAACTGACATACGCTCATATATATCGTCTATCAAATTGAGTATCCTTGCTTTATTGCCTTTGATTATGGTGGACATTTCCCCGACGTTGTATTCCAGCCCGCTTGCAGTAATTACATGCAAAACAGTGTCTATATCCTCCAGATAGCTTTCACTTTGTATAGGTATAAAGGAAAGCTGGCAGGAAGCTATTTCTTCCACAGAGCACATATATAGCCCCCCTTTTCCTTCGATGATAACAGCTGTTCCTTCTCCATTGTTATCTGGTCTTCAGCTGCGTCCGGCGGTATAAACAAGCACTGACCGCTGCCAACCAGCTTCTCCGCCTTCAGCTTTCTTAATTCCTCCAGGGTTTTAAAGTGAGCATATTTAAATACACTATTGCTCTTTATAGGTTCACTTTGATACAGCTCACCCCACTTTGAATCACCGCTTATGGTTCCGATAAGCACCTGTCCCTTATCCTTCACAACTCTCAGCATTTCATCCAGCGCCGTAAGGGGTCTGTCTATAAATTCAAAGGCTGCCATAGAGAAAGCCGCATCAAAGCTATTGTCTTCAAAGCTCAGGTTGTAGATATCCATATTATGAAACTCTATGTCCAGCCCTTTTTGCTTTGCCTTCTTCCTTGCTATGTCAAGCATTTCCTCTGATATATCAATGCCGATTACCTTGCAGCCCTTCTTTGCCAGCTTAATGCTGAAGTTGCCCGTCCCACAGCCTACATCCAGTATCTTCATCCCGGGATGCAGCTTTATCATGTCAAAGGCAAGCTCAGTTTCAACCTTATCTACAAAGCTTCCCAGTTTGGTTTCATACCAGCTGTCATATTCATTTGCAGCCTTATCAAATATAGCCATTTTGCTCCTCCTAAATCTACAGCAGCGATAATATTTCTGCTTTTATATCAGTAAATTCCTTTGATATTAAAATATCTCTGTCTCTTGGTCTTTCTATGTTTATTGCTATTTCCTTCTTAATAGCTGCCGGTCTCTCAGATAAAATGTATATTCTGTCTGATAAAAATATCGCTTCTTCAATGTCATGAGTAATGAAAAGTACAGATGCATCAAGCTTTTGCAGTACCTCCAGAAGCCAAAA
>JAQZBM010000060.1 GCA_029238945.1 Clostridia bacterium | reverse complement strand
AATGGCAGTTAGACAGATAAGAAGACTGCCCGTTGTAGACAATGACCAATTGGTCGGCATAGTTGCTATAGGAGATATGGCTGTAGAAAACATCTATGAAAACGAAGCCGGTGAAGCACTTCATAACATATCCATGGGAGTAAGGCACTAGAACAGTCTCTAGTCTCTAGTCGCTGGTCACTAGAAGAAACTTATATTTTTAATAGAGTGTCATACTGGCGTAGGAAGTATCTTTGCTTTATTACTGTAAAGATGTTTCACTCAGTATGACACTATTTACTTTATAAAATACAAATATCTGTATATATACAAATACATTGCTTTGTATAAAATAAGCCATTAGGCGCAAAATCTAATACATAAATCAAATTCAAGGGTGGTTGCAAATGCTGATTATTTTTATTAGAGCTGCTATTTTATATCTATTTATCGTTATAATAGTCAGGATTATGGGCAAGAAGCAGATTGGAGAGATGCAGCCTACAGAGTTGGTTCTGGCACTTGTAATTGCGGACCTTTCAGCTGTTCCGATGGAGAGTCTGAACACTCCTATTCTGTATGGAATAATCCCCATACTCACATTATTCATTATTGAAGAAACCTTCTCATTTGTTGCCCTTAAAAGTGACAAGGCAAGAGGAATTATATACGGAAAACCCAGCATACTTATTGAGCATGGCAAGATACTGGAAAAGGAATTGAGAAAACAGAATTTCAATATAAACGACCTGTTGGAGCAGCTCCGGATCAGCGGCTTTACCTCGATAGATGATGTTGAATTTGCTATATTGGAAACCAACGGACAGTTAAGCACCGTACCTAAAGCCTCGAAACGTCCCGTCAATATATCCGACATGAAGCTGAAGGTTGAAGAGGAGCAGCTGCCTGTCACTGCAATAATCGACGGCAGAATTTTCTCCAACAACTTGAAGCTCTTAGATTTGGATGATGCATGGCTGGAGAAGAAATTGAGAGAGCAGGGTGTTGAAAGCTATAAAAAGGTGCTTTTAGCTTATATCATCGGTAATAAGAAGCTTGTGTTTCAATTGAAAAACAACGATGATGCGAAGTCGCAGAAATTGTCATAAGAGGTGTGGTATGAGATCCATTCTACTATCAATTTTATTTCTTGCAGTCATAATTGCAGGAAGCTTGTCAACGCTTTACTATCTTGATAATCAATCAGAAGCATTGCTTCAACAGCTAGACATGCTTGAAACGCAAATAGAAGCAGAGAAATGGGATGACGCCCGTATTTCCACCAAGGAGTTTAAGGAAAAATGGGTAAAAGCAGACCGTACATGGTCCATGCTGATTGATCACTATGAGATTGATTATATAAATATGGATCTTGGAGAGCTTGAAGCTTACGTAAAAAACAAGGATAAAGCTAATGCCATGGCTAAATTAGAAAGCCTGCAGCTTCTGGTAGAGCATATCCCTGAGAAGGAGCGTCCAAGCCTCAAAAACATATTCTAAGACTTCCTATCCAAAAGCTTCTGCATATCCTCAGGCACCGGAGCCTCAAAGGTGTGCCACTTCTTCGTAATTGGATGCAGCATTGTAATTTTCCTTGCATGCAGCGCCTGTCTCCCAATCAAATCCGTTTCTCCGCCGTACAGGATGTCACCCAGCAGAGGATGACCTATGTATGACATATGGACGCGTATCTGATGAGTTCTGCCTGTTTCAAGCACAAGGCTTACTATGCTGTAATCATCGTATACTGCTAAAGTCTTGAAATGTGTTACAGACCTGTACCCATCCTCACGAACAACCCTTCTCATAGCCCATTCCTCTTCACGGGCTATGGGCTGGTCTATAGTGCCCTCTGATTCTTCCATTTGCCCATGCACAATAGCAATATACTCCTTCCTGAACTCTTCCTTGCCTACATTGAAGGATAAAAGATGCTGTATGTGCGCATTCTTTGCAAAAACAACAAGACCGGAGGTATCCTTGTCCAGTCTGTTTATAGGTCTTATTTTTCTTGCTTCAGCCTCTGCCTGCCATTTATACGCCAGACCATTTGCTAAGGTTCCGGTCAAATGTCTCCTTGTGGGATGCACAGGCATATCCGCCTTTTTGTTTAATACTATAAGGCTTTCATCCTCAAATACTATATCCAGCTCCATCTTCTCCGGCAGTATGTTTTCGGATTCGGTATCCTGAAGCTCCACCTCCAGCACATCATTTTCTTTCAAGTGCATATTCATGTGGCTTATATTGCCGTTCAACCTGACTCCGCAGTTTTTCTTCAGGGCTATTATGCTTCTGCGGGAATACTGCAGCTTATCCTTAAGATAGCCTCTTATAGTGATTCCCTCATGCTGTTTCTCAATATTGTATATCTTAATAATGCTCAACTAAATGCAACTCCTAAATCTATATATAACGTACTAAAGCTTCTGCCTTATACTATTGTCATCCTGTAGGGAACGACCCCCGTTGTCGTTCCTCATCTTTCCCCGTAACACATAAGATTCTTCACTAGCGTTCAGAATGACGAAGGCTCCATCCTACAGGATTACAGCATAGGCAGCTGTAATTTATTTAGTGCTTCCCTTAAGCCTGTCGATTAACGCCGATATGTCCTCAGGAAGCGGTGCTTGAAGTTCTATAACCCTTTGAGTAAAAGGGTGAGTAAATATCAGCTCATAAGCATGCAGAGCCTGACGTTCTATAAGCTCGGTGCTTCCTTCATACAGCCGATCTCCCAGTAAGGGATGACCTATGCTGCTTAAATGTACCCTTATCTGATGAGTCCTGCCGGTAATCAGCTTCAAGCGAAGCAAAGCCGCTTCTTTATACTGCTCCATAACCTCATACTCCGTAATGCTTCTCTGTCCGTCTTCGCTAACCGCTCTTCTTATAGGATTTTCCTTATCTATGCCGATGGGCTTGTCTATGGTGCCGCTGAACGGTGATACTTCTCCTTCAGCAACCGCCAAATAGTATTTCCGGCTGTCGCTCTCATCAAGTCGTGCCGACAGCGCAGCGTGAGCTTCACCACTCTTGGCAACAACCACAAGCCCTGAGGTATCCATGTCAATACGATTTGCAAATCTTATGGGTATATCGAGATTTTTTCTTATTAAGTAATTCTTAATCCCATTGGCCAATGTACCCGTAGGGTGATTGGGAGTTGGGTGTACAATTATCCCTGCCGGTTTATTGACTGCAAGGAAGTACTCGTCTTCATACACTACAGCGATATCCATCTCCTCCGGTAAAGTGCTGTCCCTTCCTGCTTCAGTCAAGTCAATGACGAGGACGTCCCCTTTTTTCACTGTATTGTCCCAGTAAGCAGTTTTATTATTTATCAATATACTCTTATTCTTCAAAAGAGATTTTATCTTCCTTGAGGAATAGGAGCAGGTATTTCCCAGATAATCCTTAATATTCACTTCCTCAGCAGTGTCTTCAACTTCAATAATTTTCTTCATCTGTTTCTCCTAACCTAAACTTGCAGGGTTTTCTCCTGTCTTTTTATTAGGCTGTGTCTATATGGTATTATAACAGCCATAAATGCCAGACCTATTATGCCGTTTAATACAAAGGTATTGCTTACCCCGAAGCTGTCACACAACCCGCCGGAGTATAGGCTTCCTATAGGCACGGCACCTCCTACCACCATAGAATAAACGCTCATTATCCTTCCTCTCATCCCATCCGGAGACTTAAGCTGAACTGTAGTATTCGATAAAGACAAGGCAGTAGTCATAAAGTAGCCTGCAAAAATAAAGAACACAAAGGCTGCGAAATAGTTTCTGACAATTCCCTCAATAAATACGAAAAGTGCCAAGCCTATGAAAGCTGTCATCTGCTGCACCGGACGCAGTCCCTTATAGCTGGTGGCTGCAATGCTTAGGGCACCTATGAAGGCGCCTATACCCAAGGCTGCCATCAGAAAGCCGTATGCTTCTGAGTTACCATAGAAAACAGTGCTTGCCATAACCGGAATCATAACCATGAAGTTCATGATAAAAGCGTTGCTGAAGCCTACCATCATAATTGTAGTCTTGACTTCAGGGCTTTTCATTATGTATGAGATTCCTTCTCTCATTTCAGCTAAAACGTTGGTTTTCTTATCATTTGCGCTCAAGCCCTCTGCTTCTATCCTATATATTCCAATGAGTACAGGTATAAAGGACAATCCGTTGAAGAAGAAGCAGACTGCCGCTCCGAAATTTGCAAATACCAGTCCGGCGATGCTTGGTCCTACTATTCTTGCAGCGTTGAAGATAGTCGAATTCAAAGCAATAGCATTCATCAGATGCTCTTTAGATGCCAAATCAGCCATAAAGGACTGCCTGACAGGCATGTCTATACTATTTAAGACGCCCAGAATCAAAGCTGTAAGCGCAATGTTCCAGAAAGCAGCCCAGCCCATATATATTAGAAATGACAATAAAAAAGCTGTAAGCATCATCATAAACTGAACAGCGAAAAGTATCTTCTTCTTGGGATATCTATCTATCAAAACCCCTAAAGGCAATGATAAAAAAATTGCCGGAGTAAATTGAATGGCGCTTATTAGCCCCAGAAGAAATGAGGAATTGGTTATTTGGTAAACCAGCCAGGATTGACCGATATTTTGCATCCAAGTACCAATCAAGGATATGCATTGTCCAGTCCAGAACAGCCTGAAATCCCTGTGTGACAACGCAGGAAAGTGTTTGTCTATAACGCCGGTAATGTTCATTTCTACCCCCACTAATATACAAAAATAAAATATCATACATACTTATTTTATTACAAATTATTGCCAAGTTAAATACCGTGAAAATTTAATTTTATGCAAACAAAAAACCCGGTTGATTTTCCGGGTTTAATTTGTTAGATAATTGGGTTTGTTGCCGTAAAGCTACTACTTCCTTGTTTTTCTCTAGCTTCCTGAATAACCTTGTTCTCATTCAATTTGTTTTGAATCTCTACAAGTCTTTCAAGGTATTTCAAGTTGGAAAGTAATACTTTATTATTACCTTTCATTCTATTCACCTCTTCCTTTCGAATTTGGTTATGATAATAATAAACTTCCTTTTCTAACTTGGTGAACACCTCCAAACTTTAATTTAAAAATTTATACATAACCAATATATTTGCACAAAACTTATTATTTTTATATAGTGCTAAATATTTATCTTATGTACTTATTATACCATGATTTAAGCCATTTTGCTTGCTCTCCAATCCCTATTAAACGGGGTTAAACACGGCAAAGTGTTGCTATCCTGAATTTAAGCAATTAGCTCTCAAAGTCTTCGATTCTCCTCAATTTTCATCGATTTTCCGCACCACTTCGTAGCTGTTTTAATCTCCATGTATGGATAGTATGCTTTTTCTGTCAATTGCAATTTTCTCTCCCAAAGCTGCCATACTGAAAAGCTCCTCTGCCTGTATCAAGGGCACTCCGCGTAAATCCATTTTTTTCACATCAGCCTCGCCTATTCCCCTTCTGTACAGTCTGAAAAGATACTGTACAGCCTGAGGAAGAAATCCCATTATCCTTGCTGCCACTGCATCTGCCGCCACAGGATCAGTACCTGCGATAATAAGATTAGAGTGTACAGCCTTGCCGTCGCTTGGTCCGGTACCATACATGCCATTCATACCTGTAAGGATTGTGATATCTATAGGGAAAGCTTCTCCCATGGCATATATGAACTCATGCAGGTCCTCATGAATGCCCAGCCGCTTCTTGGGTGTGCCGTGAATTTCTGTAGGCGGCCATGACAGTGCTATATTCTTTATGCCGAGAGAGACTGTAGCCTCCTTGTGCATTTTAATCGGTGTAAAGGATATATGCACATCAGCTTCATCAAAAAGCTTGTTTAGCTTAGTTTTTGGCACTATACTGCTGCTAAGCTCAATTTCTGTATAGGGACCGAAATTCAGGTCTACAAACTCTATCCTTTCATCTTCAATAACCCTGTTAAAGCCTACTTCGTCGAAAACCTTTGCTGTCGGTGCTCCTCCGGCACCTGCCGCAACTACTATCCTTCCTGCCTCCCGCTCCTTTGCATATCTGATAATCTTTCTGAGCAGGTCAGGATGAACTACAGTACCGGTATCCGCAGATTTATTATCTACCATATTGGCGGTAATCACCACGGTCTGCCCCGGTCTTATTATTTTCTCAGCATTTATCAAGTCCAGAGCTTCCTTTATGCAATTTTCAGAATGCTTTGCGTTTACAATGCCGACGATAGGAGCTTTTATCTTCCTTTCACGCATATAAAAACACCTCCCTTAGCATTATTCCACGGGAGGTGCCTATTATTCTATATATTGATTAAACGTGCCAGTGTGGGCTCAATACCCAGAGCTTCCTTCAGCTTGATATATTCCTCATAAGCCTTTCTGTTTCTGCCGCCCTGCTTAACCGCTCTTATCATCAGATTCTTGGGCGTATCAAGAGGAGAAATGTATTCCACTACAGAGGTATCATAGCCCATGGCTTCAAGGACTATTCCTCTTATGCCGTCAGTAAGCACATCCGCAAGCCTCGCCTTCAGTATGCCGTGCTTGGTTATTTCCTTAAAGGGCTCGTAGCTGTATTGATTCAAAAGCTCCCTTTGACAGCATGGAATCACCACTATTGCCTCAGCCTCGTACCTTATACCTGCCGCTATAGCCATATCCGTAGCTATGTCGCAGCCGTGCAGGCTTATTACTATATCAATCTTTCTCTCAGGCATATAGTTTTGGATATTCATTTGGAGAAACTCCATGTTTTTGTAGCCTAAATGCTCAGCCATCTTTATGGACGAATCAATTACCTGAGGAGAAATATCCAAGCCTACGAAGTAGCAGTTTTTCTTCAGCTTTTCCTTGATGTAGTAGTTGAGTACGAAGGACAGGTATGACTTGCCGCAGGCGCAGTCAAGCACCGTGATGCTTTCCTTGCCTTCTGCCACCTGCTTCACGATACCCTCCACCAGCTCCACGAAGCGGTCAATTTGATTGTACTTCCTTATCATGTCGTTCTTGACCTTACCCTGTGGGCTCAGGATGCCGATTTCTCTCAAAAGCTCATCAGCCTCTCCAACCTTTATGAGATACTCTCTGTTGCTGCGGGCAGTCACATCGTCATGAGGTATATTTTCCTGGGGCTGAGCTTCATTGTACTTAATCTTGACGTTGTTTTTCTCAGTCCAGATTGTAATGCTTAAACCCCGTTCTATATAGTTAATGCTGCAGTCATCATACTGCTTTCCCTTCTCAAATATAAGCTTTGTAAGCTCTTTGGGCTTGATATCAAGCTTTTCTCTTCCTGCCTTGAAAACCAGCTTGTCATTGACCAGCCTCAGCTCTGCACTGCCTTTTTGTCCCCTGGATAGAAACTCTATATCAATGCCCTTGAAAAAGTCTATATTCTGCTCCAATTTATCTATTATATTTGATAAAACGCTTTCCAGCTTTTTCTCCAATGCTCCGTTCATTATTTCACCTTCTTGTTAAACAATTGTTGTACTATATTCTCAAGGGAGTCCGGAAGCTTGCATGTAAAAGCCTCTCCCTTCAAATATTCCAAGCCATTCTCAGCTTCCTTGAAATGCAGCTTGTATGCGTACAAGAACTGATGCTTCAGCTTGAAGCTGTCCCTGAATATTATGTTTGTACCCTTGTCGCCATATTTCAAATCTCCCACAATAGGATGACCTATGCTGGCGAAATGGGCTCTTATCTGATGCGGTCTGCCGGTTATCAGCTCCACCTCAACCAAGGTATACTCCTGATTGGACTTAAGGGGCTTATACCTTGTGTGCACACCCCTTGCCCCCTCCTGCTCACCTTCAAGAATAGCCACTTTGTTTTTCTCTTCATCCTTTACCAGGAAGTTTTTAACCTCTCCTGCTTCTTTTATGAAGCCCTTCACAACACAAAGATAAAGCTTCTTCACCTTTCTGTCTCTGATAAGCTTGTTCATGGACTTAAGTGCAGTGTAGTTCTTAGCCACTGCCACTATGCCGCCTGTATTCCTGTCCAGCCTGTTGCAGACCGAAGGGGTAAAGGTTGCTGACGGGCTGTAGTCATCCTTATGCTGCAAATAATAAAGCGCTCTATCAATCAGTGTGTCGCTGTCGCCGGGACTGTCAGGATGAGTTAAAAGCCCAAAGGGCTTATTGAGCAACAGAAGGTTGTCATCCTCATATACAATCTCTATAGGCTTGGAAGAACCAATTGGCTTCTTTACTTCAGACTGTGCTTCCTCTGCTATATAAAGCTGTATGATGTCCCCCGCCTGCAGCATGTAGTTTTCTTTATGCTTTTTGTTGTTTACCTTCACCTTGTTGGTTCTGAAAAGCTTATATATATCCCCCAGCTTGTAGTCCTTCAGATATTTTCTCAAAAACCTGTCCAGCCGCTGCTCAGCTTCGTTTTCTGTTATTTCTACCTGCTTCATCCCTTTTCACCTCATATAAAATAGGGCTCATAAGCCCCATTATTAAAACTGCTATACTCCCGGTGAGAATACTGCATAAAGCTCTATTATCTCACTGCCGTCATTCTTCAATCCATGCTCGCTGCCCGGCGGTGCTATTATAATGCTTCCGGCTTCAGCTTTCTGACGTTTACCGTTTACTAAAGCGCTTCCGCTTCCTGATATTATGTAAAATACTTCAAGGACCTCATGGGTATGAGGCACCAGCTCTCCTCCCGGCATAACCTGAAGGAAGTGAGCAGAAAGTCTGCCGTTCTCATCATTGCCGGTCAAATCCTTTTTGTACACATCTATATGCTTTGTATGCTTTGCGAATTCAATGTCCTTTTGATTTCTTAAAATTGCGTTCATGATATACCTCCCAAATTCTTTATGAATTGATACCTATTTCCAAGGAAATTATATCATATTTATACTCTTAGTACTAAATATTTCGTATTGTTCATTTGCGCTCAAAGTTGCCATTCCTGCATTTATCCTTTGATTTAGTAACAGCTCCGCTTAAGTTGCAGGTCCCGGCGAAATCCGTAAGCTCGTTGCTGAACTCTACATTTTTGTTTTTTATGAAATGAGCACAATTTTTACACTTCATACAAGCACCTCCATACAAAATAGCTTTTACCACAATGGTAAAAATATGTATGGAGGTATGCATTTCGTGCTTCAAACAATTTTCATAGTTATTCCTTATTGAATTTTAGTTTACCCTCAGCAGCATCTATAGTTATGCTGTCTCCGTCGTTAATCTCCCCTGCTATCAAGGCTCTGCCTATGAAGGTCTCCATGTGCTTTTGCAGATATCTCTTAAGCGGTCTTGCCCCGTATACCGGGTCATAGGCATTTTCTATTACATGTTCCTTGGCATTTTCGCTCAGTACTAGCTTTATATCTCTGTCCTTGAGTCTTTCAGCAATCTTCTGGAACTGCAGGCTGACAATCTGCTTTACATCCTCCTTAGTAAGAGGCTTGAAGAATACTATATCGTCCACTCTGTTCAGAAACTCAGGACGGAAATGTCTCTTTAGCTCTTCATTTACCAGGTCCTCTGCCATTGGATTCATTTGTCCTTCTTCGTCCATTCCCTCCAGCAGATGCATGCTGCCGATGTTGGAGGTCATTATTATGACAGTGTTCTTGAAATCTACAGTGCGTCCCTGGCTGTCTGTCAGACGTCCGTCATCCAGTATCTGCAGAAATATGTTGAATACATCGTTATGAGCCTTCTCAATCTCATCGAAAAGTATGACAGCGTAAGGTCTTCTCCTTACAGCTTCTGTCAGCTGTCCACCCTCTTCGTAGCCTACATAACCCGGAGGCGCTCCAATCAATCTTGCTACAGTATGCTTCTCCATATATTCAGACATGTCTATCCTTACTATATTGTCCTCACTGTCAAACAGTGATTCCGCCAAGGCTTTGGCAAGCTCTGTCTTACCAACTCCTGTAGGTCCCAGGAATATGAAGGAGCCTATCGGTCTTCTGGGGTCCTTCAAGCCGGATCTTGCTCTTATAACTGCATCAGCCACAGCAGCTACAGCTTCCTCCTGACCTATAACTCTTCTATGCAGTATTTCATCAAGTCTCAGAAGCTTATCCCTTTCATTCTCAATAAGCTTTGTTACAGGTATGCCGGTCCACTTGGAGATGATTTCACCTATTTCCTCCTCTGTGACCTCTTCCTTCAGCAGCTGTCCCATGTTTTGGTTCTGCTCCATTTTTGCCTTTCCTTCATTTAGCTGCTTTTCTAAGGCTGTAAGCTTACCGTATTTAAGCTCGGCTACCTTGTTCAGGTCATACTCCATCTCAGCCTTTTCTATATCATGCTTGACTTCTTCAATCTGCTTCTTTATATCTCTTATATTCTTTATATTGCTCTTTTCAAGCTCCCACTGTGCCTTCATGGTGTCGCTGCTTGCCCTAAGCTCAGCCAGCTCCTTGTTTATAACCTCAAGTCTCTGCTCTGAATGTGTGTCGCTTTCCTTCTTCAGAGCCTCTCTCTCTATCTCCAGTTGCATAATCCTTCTCATTATCTCATCCAGCTCGCTGGGCATGCTGTCTATCTCAGTCCTGAGCATAGCAGCTGCCTCATCTATCAAGTCAATTGCCTTATCAGGCAGGAATCTGTCACTTATATATCTGTTTGAAAGCACAGCAGCCGAAATCAGGGCGTTATCCTGAATTCTTACGCCATGATGTATCTCAAACTTCTCCTTCAAGCCTCTAAGTATGGATATAGTATCCTCCACATCGGGAGCATCCACCATAACCGGTTGGAATCTTCTCTCCAAGGCAGCATCCTTCTCTATATACTTCCTGTATTCATCTAGAGTTGTCGCACCTATGCAATGCAGTTCTCCTCTTGCCAGCATTGGCTTCAGCAGATTCCCTGCATCCATGGCACCCTCTGCCTTACCGGCTCCCACTATATTGTGTATCTCATCAATAAACAATATGATTTTACCGCTTGAGTTTTGTATTTCCTTCAATACTGCCTTAAGTCTCTCCTCAAACTCGCCTCTGTACTTGGCACCGGCTATAAGGGCTCCCATGTCCAGTGAAAAAATTGTTTTGTTTTTCAGACCCTCAGGCACGTCACCCTTCATGATACGCTGTGCCAAGCCTTCTATGACAGCAGTCTTACCTACACCTGGCTCTCCTATCAATATAGGGTTGTTCTTTGTCCTTCTGGAAAGTATCCTTATTATTCTTCTAATCTCAGAGTCTCTTCCTATTACAGGGTCCAGCTTGCCCTTCTTGGCATCCTCAACTAAGTCTCTTCCAAACTTATTCAGGGCTTCGTAGGTTTCCTCAGGATTCTGATTGGTAATTCTCTGATTGCTTCTAACAGCAGAGAGCTCCTTTAAGAATTTCTCTTTAGTTATGCCGTATTTTTTGAAAACCCTTGATGAAGCAGTCCCCCGCTCATCCAGAAGAGCGAGATACAAGTGTTCAATGCTTATGTACTCATCCTTAAAGCTCTGAGCCTCATTTTCAGCCTTAATGAAGACCTCCTCAAACCTGCGGGAAGCATAGACAGAAGCATTGCTTGCACCAAACATTTTTGGCATTTTCATAAGTTCATCGTTTAAATCCTTGTAATAGAAATCGAAAGGCACATTCATCTTAGCAAGTAGTCTAGGTATCAAGCCGTCATTTTGTATTATCATTGCCATATGCAAATGCTCGTTCTCTACGCTCTGATGATTATACTGCATAGCAAGATTCTGTGCATCATACACTGCTTGCTGCGCTTTTTGAGTTAATCTATTTATATCCATAATCCTTCTCCTTTGACTTTGACCTTCTTTGACCTTAATTTATTTATATCATAATTTTACAATTTGTAAAGCTATTTTTTGAAATTTTAATACCAAATATATCAATATGTACGTATTGTGTAAACATTTTATGTCTACTCTTTAAAATGGAAATTGATACAGAAATTTGCGAGAATATGCATTCAAGTTATTACAGATAATATGACTACAGCAGGATATTTAACAAAAATGTCTTGCTGTTCAAGTAATGGTAAGCATTCTGATGTAAGCAAACACAATGCCATTACACCCAATAAATAACACTAATATTAAAAGCAAAAACGGTAAACATAATAACAGGAGGTGATATTAAATGGCAAGAAATAATCAAAAGGTTGTACCTCAAGCTACACAAGCTCTAGACAGAATGAAATATGAAATAGCTTCAGAAGTAGGCGTTAACCTAAAAGAAGGCTACAATGGAGATATCACAGCTAGAGAAGCAGGTAAAGTAGGCG
>JAQZBM010000059.1 GCA_029238945.1 Clostridia bacterium | reverse complement strand
ATTTCACCATGGATGATATGGTAAGACATATAGGAATTTTCACAACATACCTGGCAAATCATCAGGATGAGTATAATGTAGACCTGGATTCGGTGTTTATTTCAGGAGGCTCTGCAGGAGGACATCTTACTTTAGCTGCGGGCTTAGGACTGCATAGCGGAAAATACAGTGATATACTTGACCCCAGGCTAAAGGTAAAAGGACTTATACCCTTTTATCCTGCTAATGGGCTTTCAAGGAATCTGAAAATTGACGGAAGCGGTGCGCTGATAAACGCGACTGCTCTTGTTGAGAAGGATAGTCCTCCATGCCTGATTTATCAGGGCAGTCACGACGGACTGGTGCCTCCTTTGGTTGCTTTAAGCTTCAAGGATGAATATATTGATAAAGGCAATGAAAGGTGTGCAGTCTTAAACATGCTTTTCGGCAGTCATTCCAGCGATTTATACTTCGCCGGCTACTATAATCAGGTTTTTCTGTACTATATGGAACGATTCATGTATAAGTACAGAGGATAAAGGGCAGTACATGTGTTTTGAGGTGTGGGATGGTAAATCAAAGCTTAATGAAAAGGATTAGAATTTTCGGAGGAAAGGTGAAGACAGCCTCCAATATAGCCACTTTGCTGTTTCTGACAGCCTTAGGCTGCACTATCAGCCGCTGGCATAAGGTAAGCGGCTTTGACAGCTTCATTGATATCTTGATAACCGTAATTATACTTTTTATTAATACCCGGTTATATAAGATACATTTGAATCTGCACGGCGATTTTGAGCTTTTGTCTGAGTCTGAAATCCTATCAGTGTATAAAACCCAAAAACAGCACTATAGTCAGTTGGTGGCTGCGGCATTTATGATGCTGAGTTTTCTTGTAATTGCTAATCTGCTGCTGCGCTGATTGATTGTTTCTGTTTATGAATAGTTTTAAAGTTTCTGATAAGTATAGCTTTGCCCCGCCAGCTGAAGGCTCTGCCCCTGTACCTTCTGAGAAATTCTTTGTTTGAGATTTCCTCAAGCTCTTGGTAATCCAGGTTTCTTATGATATTTTGCTGAAACTCGGCTATGGGTGTATGAGCCACATCGCGATTGTGGGGGCAGACATCCTGACAGATGTCACAGCCGAAAACTAAAGGAGACTTTTTCAGTATATCTTCCTCCTGCTCCGACAGCTCCCCTTTTTTCTGAGTGATATAGGAGCGGCAGCGCAGCGGATTTATATCGAAATCTCCAAGTATAGCACAGCCGGGGCACTCCAGAACACAGCGTCCGCATTGGATGCAGGTTTTATCCTGGGGCTTGTCGGCTTCAAAGTGATAGTTGTTTATAATATAGCCTATGAATACATAGGAGCCGTATTGGTCAGTGATAATGTGACCGTTTATCCCGAAATAGCCCAATCCGGCCAAATGTGCCATATGCCTGTCTGAAAGGGGTCCGTTGTCTACATAAGCCATATATTCAAAGCCGGGAATTTTACTTTGCATGAATTGCCCGATTTGCTCAAGCTTGCTTTTGACTATTAAGTGATAATCCAGCGAAAAGCTGGACTTGGACAGATTGGCTGCTTCGTTGGAGCCTGTGAAGTAAGGGAAAAGACATACAATCACTGACTCCGCATCCGGCATAGTCTGTCTTGCATCTATTCTTCTTTCAAATTCTCTCTCTTCAAAACCTGTAATATGACCAAGACTCAGCCTTCGGCTCCATCTATCGCCGAATTCGGCGTAGGGTCCTGCCGGTGCTATGCCTGCGTATTCTATACCCAGGGAGCGGCAATATTCCTTTAGAGTATCCTTCACTTCATTTTCTCTCCTTTTGAAATTCTAAATCTATTATACCATTAATATCAAGAAATATTGTGCAGGGTTCCTTTTATCCATGAATAACAGCATTTTGCACAATTCAAATGCTCGTTTCTGGCAGCTTTCTACTGTTACCTGTCACTTATCACCTGTAATCTGCATATTATGTATTAGCATTTTTAAGGAGAGGATGATAAAATGAGTCCTTACAATAATAAGCCATACATTCCGGTGCCAACCTATTGGCAGCCCTTTGCATGCCCGATGAATCCGGGCTATATGTGCCCATTTAATGAATCCATGGATATGATGCCCTTTGTCGATTTGCTGGAGGATGAAGAGGATGAGGATTATGAAAACGATACAAGACAAAGGCCGCAGGATGTAAACAGGATAATGGCGCTGATAAACAGAGAATTCAACAACTACTACGCAGAGCTTCAGCGCTATGGCGTTCAAAGGTCAGTAACCCGCAATATCTTCAGAAACATAGTAAGCTATGTGCTGAGATATGAAAACAGCTACCCCGGAAACCTTGCTCAAAAGACTAATGCTTTATTTAATGCTTATCAGAGAGACAACGTAAGAATATTTATCATATTGAGAGCATATGGAGTTCCAAACAACCGTATAAATCAAATCATTAGGGACATAATCAGATTTACACTGCAGAATATCCAAGAAGGGCCGGAGCCTTTGCCCGGCTGGAGTCAGTGGGAGGACCTTGGCGGCATACTGACCTCAGGACCGGCTGTTGCATCATGGCAGGCAAACAGACTTGATGTATTCGGACGCGGACAAAACAATCATTTATGGCATAAGTGGTGGGATGGTTCACGCTGGAGCGAGTGGGAAGACCTTGGCGGTATACTGACTTCCGCACCGGAAGCAGTATCCTGGGGCTTCAATAGGATTGACGTATTCGGAAGAGGGCAGAACCAATCTCTGTGGCATAAATGGTGGGACGGAACACGCTGGAGTGAATGGGAAGACTTAGGCGGCGGAGCGATAACCTCAGCACCGGCAGCTGCATCTACAGGCGTCAATCGCTTGGAGGTGTTTGCAAGAGGACAAAATAATCAATTGCTTTTCAGAACATGGAACGGAACACGCTGGAGCGGCTGGCAATCCCTTGACGGAGTGCTTACCTCAGAGCCTGCTGCTGTTTCTTGGGGAGGAGATAGACTGGATGTTTTCGCAAGAGGACAGAACAATCATCTATGGCATATCTGGAGACCATAACATATGGGCTGTGAGTAATCACAGCCCATGTTTTCAATTTCTTCCTAACGCTTATCACCTGTTACCTGTATAATCGGCAGCTCAATGGTAAACATTGCTCCGACATCAGCATTGGCAGCTGATATGTGTCCGTTATGCTTTTCTATTATGTTCTTGCTGATTGCCAAGCCCAGACCGAAGTTGCCTTTTTTACCTTTGTAGAAGCGTTCGAATATGCTTGGCAGTTCATTTGGGTCAAAGCCCTGACCATCATCCGATATATTCAGTCTTATACGGTTATCTTCAGTAACCGTCATATCTATTTGGACCATAGCTTTTGCGTACCGCAGGCAGTTGCTGATGATATTGTTTACGGCACGGGACAGCTTTTCTTCGTCTGCATAAACAGTAATTTTTTCGTCAACTGAATTGATTGTCAGTTTTACATTGTTCTTCAAGGCTATTCCATTCATACGTTCGATGCAGCCTTTGATAAATTCATCGAAATCTAAATTGCTGAAGCGGTAGTTTTCCTCTATTGAGTCCAAACGCGACAGATACAGCAGATCCTCTACCAGACTGGTCAGCCTTTTTGATTCATCAACGATTACTTCTACTGCTGCATTTCTATCCATTACATCATATTTGATGCCCTCTGCATAGCTTTGTATCGACATTATAGGCGTTCTGAATTCGTGGGAAGCATTCTGCAGGAAGGTTTTCTGCGCTTTATCATAGGATTCAAGCTTATCGGTCATGGTGTTGATATTGTTGACCAGCTCCTGCAGCTCATCATCAACGGGCACTTGCAGCTTAGCATTGAAGTTTCTCTCTGCAACAGCTCTTATGTGCTCATTCAATGAGGAAAAGGGCGCAGATATCTTCTTGGATAATATGGATGACAGAAGAACTATTATCAAAGCCGAAAGCAGCAGAATTATAAGCAGAATAATGTTGATAGCCATTTTCAGCTCGTTCAGCTTATTGAGGCTGGAATATATGCCAATCCACCCTAAACCGAAGGAATTCTTGTCATATACAGGTTTTATTATTGCGATATATTCAGTACCTGCTATGCTGAAATCCAAATAAGTATCCTCGGAGAGATTTTTTGATTTATTTATGCCCTCTGTGATTCTAGAGAGAAGAGCTTCTGAAGGAGAAGGCATTTCTTCGCTTTTTAAATTTATTATATTCATTTCCTTGTCTAACAGCACAAAATCTGCGTTTAGAACAGAAAGAGGCTCCCTGAGAGAATGGTCCAATATGGAATTATATCTGAATAATTTATCTTCCTCGTTGTTAAAGGATGGAGGAGGAAAATTTCTCTTAGGCTCAGAGAAAAAGTCCGGACCTCGTCTCAGAGCAGTGTCCTCTATTCGTGCAGCGATTCTCTCCAGCTGAGCAAGGGTATCCTTTTCAATATATATCTTTACGGCAATATTGAATATCAAGGTTGCTATAGTTATAAGGGAGACAATTGCTATTATATAGTATTTTAAAATTCTCCATTTGATTGTGTTTCTTTTCATAATATCATTCCTCGTTTTGAATTTTGAAGCCAAAGCCCCACACTGTCTCTATGACTAAGGAAGAGCCTGCTTCTGAGAGCTTCTTCCGGATTCTCTTTATCATATCATCTGTAGCACGAGTTTCAACATCATTTTCAAAGCCCCATACCTTGTCCAAAAGCTCGCTTCTGCTTACAGCCCTGCCAATATTTATGGCAAGATAATGGAGGAGAGCGAACTCCATCCCTGTAAGTCCGATGCTTCTGCCGTTAAGGATGATTTCCTTGCTGTCAGCGTCAATGACTAAATCATGTACTTTTAGCTTCTGGTCATTCTTATGGTGAGCTTTATCCATTTTTATTCTTCTGAATATGCTTTTCACTCTGGCAATCAGCTCCATAGGACTGAAGGGTTTTGTAAGATAATCATCTCCGCCCAGTGTCAAGCCGGCGATTTTGTCCGGGTCGGTATCCTTGGCAGATACGAATATTATTGGCACCGAGCTTTGCTGCCTTATCATGGAGCAAAGGGAGTAGCCGTCAATCTCCGGCATCATTATATCTATTACAAGCATGTCTGCAGGACGGCTCTTATAGGCTTCAAATAATGAGCGGCCGTCATTGAAGGTTTCTGCATCGTAGCCCTCCTTTAAAAGGAAGGATTTTATTATATTACATATATTTATTTCATCGTCTGCTATATATATAAGCTTTTTCTCCATTTGTTTCACCCCTGAATACATTTTATCATTAAAAAACTACAATGTAACATAAAAAGCGATGTTGCCTAAGTTTTGCCACAGTTCTGCGAGGATTTAACCATTGTTTATATAGTAGTATTAAATATATTAGAGAACGCAGACGTTTGAATTGCTAAACTATATGGAGGTGACTTTTTTGAACCAAATAAAAAAGTTGTTGGGGAAATTAGGTATAAGTATAAAAAGGTTGTTAGGACTGCCAAAGCTTCTAGTAAAAAAGTGGTGGGCAGCAGTAAATGACCGTCGAAAAAGATGGCTGGCATTATCAGTTATTCCAATTGCTCTATTAGTGGCTTTTGCAGGCTGGAAGCTTTTGGACCTTAGAGCCATTCAAGCTTCAGGCACTGCATCAGAACAAAGGACAGCAGTTGTAAATAAGGGTACTATAGCAATAACACTGTCAGGCTCGGGACCGCTTTCGGCAAGCTCCAGATCAGAGTTGACAGCAGAAGTGGGGGGCAAGGTAACAGAGAATAATCTGGAGGAAGGAAAAGCAGTAAAGGCAGGAGATGTGCTTCTCACAATAGAGTCTGAAGAAGCAGAGCTTTCTCTCAAAAAGATGGAGAACACTGTGCTGCAAAAGGAACAGGTATATCTGAACCAGCAAGACCAAGTGTCAAGTCTGAATCTGAAAGCACCCTTCAGCGGAAAAGTAACAGGCATCTCTGTTAAGGCAGGCGACAATGTCAATAGTGGTGCGGTGCTTCTGACAATTGCAAATGAATCTAGTCTTTTGGCAAGGGTGCAGTTTACCAACGCAGCCTCAGAAAGCATAAAAGGAGCTTCAAGCATTCAGCTGCATATACCGGAGTATTCTTCTACTCTTTCTGCGAGAGTGGAAGAAGCGGTACAGCTTGGGGATGATGTAGAGGCAACCCTTATAATTGAGAATCCGGGTGCACTGAGCCCGGGAACCAAGGTGTGGGCAGAAGTAAGCACCCTAGATGGAGTGTTTACCAGTGAACAGGTTGCTCTGGAAGGAATTGAGCAGGAAGTGATAAGGGCACAGAGCTCCGGCTTTGTCGAAAGCGTCCATGTAAGCGAAAATCAAAGGGTATCAGCGGGTACACAGCTAATGACGATTACAAATGATAATCTTCCTCTGGATCTTGAAAATGCACGTTTGCTGCTGGAGGAAGCAGAATATAATCTGGAGCAGGCACGTCTGGATTTTGAGAAGCATCAAATCGTAGCACCCTTTGATGGTTTTATCGTGTCGGTAACCGATATTGCATTGGGTGATACTGTGAAAGCCGGAACAGCCGTAGCTGTGCTGATTGATACAAATCAATTCAGCTTTGATATCAATATAGATGAGCTGGACATAAGTCAGGTGCAGAAGGGGCAGGAGGTTTCAGTCACAGTAGAGGCCTTGGAGGAAACAATCAATAATCCTCTGAAGGGAGTAGTTTCAGCAGTGGCATTGGAGGGAACCTCAAACAATGGAGTGACAAGCTATCCGGTTACCATTACATTGGAAGGCAGAGACGGCTTGCGCTCCGGAATGAATGTGGACGGAGAAATTCAAGTAGTTGAGAAGAAGAATGTGCTAATGGTACCTCTTGAAGCGGTTCAGAAAAGAGGAGCAAATTATATAGTATGGGTAAAACGAGAGGGAGCACCGGCTGCACAGACAGGCAGTGATGCAGCACCTGCTCAAGGTCAAGGCAGAGGACAGAGTCAGTTGACTCCTGAGCAGCAGCAGCAATTTGCAAATATGACTCAGGAGGAACGACAAGCACTCCGCCAAAAGGCTGCAGGACAAGGACAAACACAAGGAGGGGGGAATACAGCTCCAACCTCTGCTGGCAGCAACACTTATTATGCAGGAGCGGTACAGGTTCAGGTTACTGTAGGGATTCATAATGAAACCTATATGGAGATATTAAACGGTTTAAATGAAGGCGATATCGTTGTGCTTCCGCAAATCACAGCAAGCTCATCATCCGCGCAAAGCATGCAGACACAAGGCACTGGTCTGAACAGCTCTGTAAGAGCTATAGGCGGGGGAGTAGTTCCATCCTTTACCGGAGGAGGCATACCGAAAGACGGAGGACAGCGATGATAAGAATTCAGGAGCTTAAGAAGCACTATCTGATGGGAGACAGCCTTGTTAAGGCTTTGGACGGGGTAAGCCTTCATATTCCTCCGGAATCCTTTGTATCGATAGTAGGACCTTCGGGCTCGGGTAAATCTACACTTATGAACCTTCTTGGCTGCCTGGACACACCCAGCTCCGGCTCATACAAGCTGGATGGTATAGAAGTAAGCTCACTTAATGACAATCAGCTTGCAGAGATAAGAAATACAAAGATTGGATTCATTTTTCAGGGCTTCAATCTTGTATCTAAGCTGACAGCGTTAGAAAATGTAGAGCTGCCGCTTATATATTCCGGGTGTTCTGCCAAGGAACGGCTAAGCAGGGCAAAAGAGGCACTTGCAAAGGTAGGACTTGGAAATAGGCTTAATCATCTTCCTACAGAGCTTTCAGGAGGACAGCAGCAGCGTGTCGCCATAGCCCGTGCACTAGTCAGCAATCCTCCGTTGATACTTGCTGATGAGCCCACCGGGAATCTTGACTCACACTCGGGACAGGAGATTATGCAGTTGTTTAAGGATTTGCATAATCTGGGCAATACAATAGTTTTGATAACCCATGACAACAGCGTGGCGAACCAGGCTCAAAGAGTTTTGAGGATTCTGGACGGGCAAATAGTTGAAGACAAGGAGGTATCATAATGGGAGTCTGGCAGGCGTTTCGGATGGCAGTAAAAAGCATCCGTTCCAATAAGGTGCGTTCTTTTCTGACTATGCTGGGGGTAATAATAGGTGTAGGGGCTGTAATCACGGCAGTGGCTTTTGCACAAGGAAGCACTAAGCAGATAACTGACAGGATATCTGCCTTGGGCACGGAGCTGGTACAGGTATCAATCACCGGAAGAAATACCAACCGTGATATTACATTGAAGGAGCTGGAGGAATTTACACTGGAAAATGAGCAGAAGATAGCAGCTATGTCACCGTTGATAAGCAGTCAATACACTGTAAAAGCAGGAAGAAACAGTGTTGATACTTCAGTGAAAGGCACTACCTATGACTACTCGAAAATAAGCAAACAGGATATAGCAGCAGGGCGTTATATATCAGATATTGACAATGAGTACAGGCAGAAGGTTGCCGTCATAGGCTCAAGAGTAAAGGATGAGCTTTTTGGAGAAGAGGACCCTTTAGGCAAAACCATTAAGATGGAAAGCCAAATCTTTGTAGTAGTTGGAGTGCTGGATGAATTGAATCAAGGACAACAGGGCACTTCTGATGACCAGGTAATAATCCCTATTACTGCAGCGCAAAGACTAATGAAGAACACATCCATAAGAAACTACTCTTTCCTGGCGGCTTCGGCAGAAGATGTCGACTCTGTTATGGATGTTCTTACTGAATATTTGACTGGGGTATATGGAAGCAGCGATATGTTTCGTATAAATAACGCAGCTCAAACCCTCGATACACTTAGCTCGGTTACTGATACAATGATGACGGTGCTGGGTGGAATCGCTGCCATCTCGCTGTTAGTCGGAGGTATAGGTATAATGAACATAATGCTTGTATCCGTAACGGAAAGAACAAGGGAAATAGGTATACGAAAAGCGATTGGTGCAAAAAGAAGGAATATACTGGCGCAGTTTCTCATAGAAGCCCTTATCGTTACAGGCATAGGAGGAATGATTGGCTTGCTGCTGGGAACAAGTGCGATTTGGCTGATTGGAAAGATAGGCATTGTGCCTGCAGTGTACTCTCCCTTATGGATGATACTTGCCTTTGGCATTTCACTCCTTGTAGGAGTAGTATTCGGTATGTTCCCTGCCAACAAGGCATCGCGCTTGAATCCAATTACAGCACTAAGGCATGAATAGAAGAGGAGATATGAAGATGAAGCGTTTTATTGTAATATTAGTATCGTTCATAATTGTTCTCGGAAGCATAATACCGGCGATATCAGCAGATTCCTCAGGTTCTGTCAAGACCGGCAGCACAGAACAATTGGAACAGCTGGCAGCACTTGGAGTATTCTCTAAGAACTCATCCGGTGA
Organism: Clostridia bacterium; assembly: GCA_029238945.1. Classification (GTDB taxonomy): domain Bacteria; phylum Bacillota; class Clostridia; order Lutisporales; family Lutisporaceae; genus GWB2-37-7. The sequence continues at coordinate 2,923 of JAQZBM010000059.1, read as the reverse complement.
CCTGGAGGCCGATAAAGCCATAACCCGTGAAGCCTTTGCAAAGGTACTTCTGTATATAAGCGGTCAGGAAGACAAGGCTGCTCTGTACAAGAACAACACCCTGTTCAAGGATGTAAAATCAAACCGCTGGTCAAACGGATATATAGGTGCCGCTTATACTCTGGGTTACTTGAAGCCAATGCCTGACGGATTATTTCATCCGGCAGATGCGGTAACATACACGCAAGCTGCTTCTGTATTTGTGAAGCTTCTGGGCTATACAGACAGTGACTTAAGCGGTAATTGGCCATACAATTATTTTAACCTAATGGAGAATCTGGGTATATTTGAGGCTGGAGCCTATCAAGCCGCTGATTCTATTACAAGAGAAGAAATGGCAGTAATGCTTGACAGGCTGCTGCAAACCGAGATCAAAGGTTCTGATAAGCTGTTTGTTGATACAACAGATATTTTTCAAAATCTAGTTATTTTTGAAAACAGCGTAATAAGGAAGGATATAGATTCAAACAGAATCTTAACTGACAAAGGCGAATACTTTCTAAAAGAAGGAGTCAGCATACCGGAAGCCGGAAGAAAATATGTCGCAAGGATAGAGAAGGGCTATGTCACTAAGCTTGCAATGAGCGGACTTGAATATGCGGATTTGTCTGTAAGCAGTATCTCTGAAGGAATGGTTGTAAAAAACGATGGAACACAGTTTAAGCTTCCGCAGAATGTCCAATATTATTACAATGGCAAGGCTGTTGACTTTGGAGCTATCGCAGCGGCAGTACAAACTAACTCATCCATAGTAATCGGATATAAGGATGAAGAGGTAGATTATGCTGTGCTTTTTGACCCTGTATACTCAAAGCCTGCGGTTGTTACAAGCGAAATGCTGGGATACAATATGGAACAGTTATATGGAGGCAAACAAATAACTCGTGAAGGAAAGAGCATAACCACAGCAATGCTTGAATTGAACGACGTAATATATGAAGTGTCCGATATTTGGGGAAGCTATGGATATGTAGAGGCATACAATAGCATAGTGTCAGGAGAGATAACGGCTATTCTTCCAAACAAAGTGTCTCCGGTATCGGTTGCAATAGATGAAAAGAACTATGAGCTCAGCAGTTATTTTGAAAAAACAAAACTAAACATGGCAAGTACGATAGAAGTCGGAAGCAATGTAGATATTTTGCTGGATTCAAAGGGCAAGGTTGTTGATATATTATTAAGCGGTGCAGAGCTGAATCAAGAATATGTTCTGGTTCTGGATGCGACTGAAGAGAAGCCTTTATACTCAAGGTCGAACAATAAGTCTACATACTATGTCACTTTGATGCATACCGACGGAAGTGTAGAAACCTATATCTCTGCAGATGACAGGTCTTACATGAAGGGTAATGTTGCAAAATATAAGCTTGTAAGCTATGGAGAGGTGTATGATACTATACAGCTGTCTCCTACTGAGTATAGCTTCGTCAGCAATTCAGTACATGAAATTAATAAGGAAAGCAGAATGCTGGATGATTCCTATATATCAGATAATGTAGTTATCTTCAACCAAATAAATAATATTGCGGGACGCAAAAATGATGCAGCTATTCTTGAATGGGAAGACCTTCCGGATGGGAAGCTGGAGGCAGGAAAGGTTCGATATATACACAAGACGGGAGATTTTGGCGATATTGATATTTTGTTTGTAAACAATATTTTGGAGGAACAGACAGCTTATGGCTTGGTAACAAAAATAATCAGCACAAGCAACTCACTGCTAAATGGAACTACACAGACCATTGAGCTTTTGATAAACGGTAAGCAATATTCGTATTCAGGACCTGAAACAGGTGCTTCCTCCGGTTCGGTGCTGAAGCTGATGATGAGCGGAGATAAAATCCTCTCGGTAGAAAAACAAATAACCTCAAATACATTTATAAGCAGCATAGATGCGGTAGATTCTGCAAGGATACGCTTTAACGGAACGACTTACAAATATCATAAGGATTTTGAACTTTATAAGCTTGAGGATTGGATTAATTGGAAAGCTGTCGATGCATCGAGGCTTGAAAAAGGAACTGTCTCGGGATCGGTACAGGTTTTCTTTGATAAGAGCATTGAATATGGAGGTAAGGTTATTATGATATTGATAAGATAGATTTATCGCTATTATATTGATATCTGATGACATATCCGGGGAATATATGCAAAGAGGACTGTGAGAAATCACAGTCCTCTTTGTATGCTTTTAAACAGATTTTTCAAGGAAAATATTTATATTTTGAGACGAGAAACCTGTCCACTTTGTCCCAATAAAAATTGATACAAAAAAGATACAAATTCAACATACAACTTAGTTGACTTATGAGAGTTGTATGTGGTAAAATAACTACACACAAACAACTTAGAGACAGAATACAGGTTGTCTCTTGAATTTGCGAAAGGAGGATAACAATGAAAACATTAAAAACAGGTCAGCTGGTAAGACACAAGGATGAAGGAATTGAAAAAGACGTATATGAGATGAGGCTCATTACCAAAGAAGAGCTTGGAGCAGTAATAGATTTACAGCAGTATGTTTATGACAGGCTTCCAAATAAGAATGTTTTGTATGTTGATACATACAAGGATATGTTTGACGATATGAAGCTTGGGGCTCAAGTTATCGGTGTATATAACAGCAATAAGGAGCTAATCGCTTATCGTTATATCGGATTTCCGGGTCAGAATGACAAAAACCTTGGTTTTGACATAAACTTACCAACAAATGAATTGAAAAGGGTTGCTCACCTGGAAACCACTGTTGTCCGTCCTGACTATAGAGGAAACTCACTGCAGAGCTTGACTTTACAGCAAGCTGTACCATTGATAGAAGAACTGGGTTACAGACATTTGCTTTGTACAGTTTCTCCACAGAACTTTTACAGCCTATTCAATATAA
>JAQZBM010000058.1 GCA_029238945.1 Clostridia bacterium | reverse complement strand
TAGCCATGAATTGATAATCATCTATAGATGCTGCCAGAATCTTATCGCCCAGCATCAATACTACAGGAACTGTGAAGCACTTTGTACCGTGTGCAGCATATTCGGTTCTTACCATTTTTACATTCTTTAGTTGTGCTGTTTCTACCTGAAGTGTGCTGTTTTCTCTAGCAACCTTTGCTGCTGCAACAATTGCTGAAAGATAGCCGTGAGTATCTGCTAATGTAGCACCACTTACTGCATCAACCATTTGTTCTTTAGTATTTTTAGCAAGTACTGCTTCCAGCTCTGCTACTGTCTTTCCTACTGCATAAGCTTCTACAGCTGCCAGGTTCTTATCTATAGAAATTGTTGCTCCGCCTGATTTTGCCATGTTTGCACTATATGCAGCTGCATTTGCAAGCTTTGAAGCCAACACTCTTGTAGGGTCTTTGTAGTATGTTCCAAAATCCTTATCGGAGTTCGGTACTGCTATTGAAGTATCCTTAGCCATGAATTGATAATCATCTAAGGATGCAGCGACTATCTTATCGCCTGCCATTGCTACTACTGCAACTGTAAAGCACTTAGTTCCGTGAGCTGCGTATTCAGCTCTACCAATCTTTATAATTGTCTTTTCAGCTGCTACAGCAGGTTTCATCTTTGCTAATGTTTTTGGTCCAGCTACGCCGTCAACAGCTAAGTTGTTTTTAGCTTGGAAATCCTTAACTGCAGCTAGAGTTTGCCTTCCGAAGACTCCATCAACCTTAAGATTATATCCATAGGTGTTAAGCCATGTTTGCAGAAGCTTAACGTCATTGCCCTTGGAACCCATTCTTAGTGTACGGTTTATCTCGGATGCTGTCTGGGTTGGTGTAGTTGATGTTTTTGGTGCAGTCGGTGTAGTTGGTTTAGCCGGTGCAGGAGTAGTTGTTTCACCTGTCGCAGCTGATACAACATCAACATCAAGAGGTCCTAGGTTTGGAATAGCCATTATCGACAGCAACATAACTACTACCAATACATAGGACACTAGTTTAAAGTTTGCTTTCAAATGTACCCCTCCTCAAATATATGTATTATATCCCTACGAAAAGAACATAGTTGCAATTGATAAAACAAAATGATTGTTATTTATCAAACACACCAATATATTACTATACGTGGGAATATTTACAACTAAATTATAGCAACAAAGTTTTAAAAAGTACATACATAATTGATAAAATTTTCAAATGAATATCAATTAATTATATGAAATGTGGATTAGATGTTCCTGCTCGTATTATAAAAGGCTTCCATAAAAAAAGACTCCCTGCTGCAAAGTAACTGCAGCAGAAAGTCTTTTATAACCCATAAGAATTTGATTCTCAATTACATAGGATGCAAATGCCATAGCCCTTTTTACTTGCTTTCTGTTGGCTGAAGGGTTTCATCAGCCCCTAGTCATTCTTGGTCTTGTATTTTAATTTTATCTCCATATACTTTTTCTCGCCAAGCCTGTATATCTCCTTTTCCTCTTCAGTAACAGCAACTAACCCAGGTACAGGCGCCGGCTTATTATCTGCAATATGAACCATTGTGAAAAACGCTGTCAATGCAGTTTCAGGCTGTGAATAGTTTTCAAGCTCATGAACTACTATACTTGTCATAACCTGAATTGAGCTTTTGCCGACATAGGCTACCTGTCCGATGCAGGTTACTATATCTCCTACATGTATCGGCTTATGGAATACTATCTCGTCGACTCTTGCAGTTACAACCGTTCCCTTTGCGTGCTTGGCTGCTGCTATACCTGCGGTGTTATCCATAATCTTCATCAGTGCGCCTCCATGCACATTACCATATGGGTTGCTGTGCATCGGCTCCATTATCAGGCATGTTTCAGCCCTTGAAAAAGAAATGTTCTCTGTCATCTTATAACTCCTTTATTGTTCAAATTATATGTATATAGTATTTGTATCTGCCTTTACTATACAAATACTTCTAATATTCTTACTATTATTATAAAGGTTACGACAAATATTTCAATAAAAATCAAAATCCCTGCCATATATGTCCGGCAGAGATTTTGATTTTATTTGAATGTAAACTGTTATTTCTCAACGAAACGGTATCCGATACCAACCTGAGTCAGAATAAACCTGGGATTTGCCGTGTCTCTCTCAATCTTGCGGCGCAGACTTGCCATAAAAACCCGAAGACTTTTGGCATCGCCTGTTTCACCATATCCCCATATCTGCTTCAATATATAGTTGTGTGTAAGCACCTTGCCCCGATTGGCAATCAGAAGTCTGAGAAGCTTATATTCCATGGGAGTCAAGTGAACCTCTGTGTCATCTACGAACACAAGTCCTTTGTCAAAATCCACCGTCAAATAGTCACAGTTGAAAATTTCTGTATTTGACGGGCTTACCATGCTGTTCAGCTTACGCTGCGCAACTCTTATTCTGGCAAGCAGCTCCCCTATATGAAAGGGCTTTGTCATATAGTCATCGGCTCCCAAGTCCAATATCCTTATTTTCTCGCTCTCTTCTTCTCTGGCAGAAACAACGATAATCGGGTTATTGCTCTTTTCCCTGATCTGCATGACTACCTCCATACCGTCAATGTCCGGCAGACCTAAATCTAACAGGATAATGTCGGGGTTATTTGCATAAAACAACGATATAGCCTCTTTGCCGGTAGTCGCTGCAAGAGTCTTGTAGCCTTCATCCTTCAAATACATAGTTATCAGAGACATTATATACTTATCATCTTCCACAATTAATACTGTAGTATTATCTTCCATCATTCCACCTCCGCATATGGCAGCTTGAATGTAAAGGACGCACCTCCCAGGTGTGAGGTGCCGATGCTTATGCTGCCGCCGTGAGCCTGCACAAAGGCTTTGCAAATAGCCAATCCCAATCCGACTCCTTTTTTACCGTCAGCGCCTACCTTGCCGCTGGTTACAAAGGCACTGAATATATCATCCTTGATTTTGGGGTCTATACCTGCACCTCCGTCAGAAATGCAGAATTCTACATAATCCTCTCCTTGTGTTACCACAAGCTCTATGGGGCAGTTCTTCGGAGTATGATTTACTGCATTATTTAAAAGGTTTATCAATACCTGTACAATCATTTTACCGTCTACAGGTATTGCAATCAGTTCCTTAGGCATATTTATGCTGAAGCTTCTTTCCGGAAGTCCTATTACATGTGTAACTGCCTCATTGATAAGGTCATCAACTACCTCTATTTGTTTTTTTACTTCAATTTTACCGCTGTCAATCCTTATCATTTGCAGCATATTTTCCACCAGGGTTGTAAGCCATACGGCCTGCTCATTTATATCTCTCACCAAGTGTTCAGCATTCTCAGGCTCAAGGCTTCTCCCGCGTTCAAGGATATAACTGCTTGCACCGGCTATTCCGGTAAGGGGGGTACGCAAATCATGACTGATGCTTCTAAGCAAGCTGCTCTTTAGGTGCTCCCGCTCCATGGCAATACGTATATTTTCCCGCTCGTTGTATACAAACTCACGGTCCAGTGCAATACCCATCTGTGCCGCTACAGTATTAACAAGCCAATTCTGCTCAATGTCCAAATTAGTGTCCTTGTAGAATACCTTCAGGGTCCCAAGCTTTTTGGTAAGGCCCTTAATGTGAAGCTCTATACTGTTTTCATTCTCTCCCTGAATAAAGTTGTCGCTATAATAGGTATGCTTGCTTTCGTTCAGCTCAACAAAACCGCTGCAGCCTGTATATTCCTTTATGCAGTTCAAACCTTGATGAATTATATTACCTTCTCCGGTTACATTTAGCAAGCGCTGTGTTACTTGGTACAACAGCTTTGCTGTCCTCTCGTTTTTCTGAGAGATAAGCAGCTGCCGCTGAAATCTTGCCGTTAAGCTGGAAGATATAACTGAAGCTATCAGGAAAAAGAATATTAGTGCAATATCGTTGCTGTCTGAAATAGCAAAGGAATGCAAAGGCTCTGTAAAGAAATAGTTGAAGACCATCACACTGGCTAAGGATGCAATAATCCCGAAGCGATAGCCTCTCGTAAAAGCAGTTACCAGCAAGACTCCAACCATGAAAATCATCAGTATGTTTTCCTTGTCAACACCCAGCTGATTTAAGACAATGGAAGCTGCTGTTGTAACTAATATGATTAAGAATAATCTTAAATAATTTCTTCTCTTCATAGAGTCACCTCACAGTGCTATTTTACCACATTTAGCTTATCAATTTTAATATCTTTTCAACATCGCTGTGATGTCCCATAACCATCAAGTGCTCTTCTTCCTTAAAAATATGGTCTGCCGAGGGCATAGGTGTGACATTATCGCCAACCTTAGTTGCCAATATACTGACATGATATCTGACTCTGAAATTAACCTCTTTTATACTTTTACCAATCCAGCTGTCTGCAAGAGGTATTTCATAGATTGAAACATCCTTAGTCAGCTCTATATAATCAAACAGATTGTTGGCACTATAGCGTACTGCAAGCTTTTCTGCTATATCCCTCTCGGGATCGATTACCTCATCAGCACCGTTGCGCAGCAGAAATTTTACATGTATGTCACGGCTTGCTTTGCTTATAACTCGTTTCGCCCCTAAGTCCTTCAGAAGACTTGTAATCTCAAGACTGCTTTGGAAATTGGTTCCCACACACACGAAGCATATATCAAAATTTCCTATACCCAGTGAGTGCAGGACCTCTTCCTTTGTGCAGTCGCCTATTTGCACACTTGTAGCATATGGCAGGAACTCCCTTACATTTTCTTCATCCTTATCAACAATCATAACCTCATTTCCAAGCTCAATCAATCTATGGCTTAAATGCCTTCCGAAGCGTCCAATTCCTATTACTAATATCGATTTCATACTAAGACCCCTATCCAATATTTATTTTCTCAATCGGGTTTTGAACCGATGACGGTATTCTGTGTTCTGTAAATACCAATGCAAAGGAAAGACTTCCGACTCTCCCTGAGTACATCAGTAATATAAGTATCATATGTGCAAAGTTATTCAAGGCTCCCGTAATACCTGTAGAAAGCCCTACAGTGCCGATAGCTGATAATGCTTCAAATAAGATATCTTCAATATCGAAAGCTGTGTTAGAAGCACTTATCAGGAAGGCTGCAGCCATTGTAAGAATCAGATTTACTGTAATTACTGCCGATGCTCTCTTCAGTGAGTTATCCTCCAGCCTTCGCTTAAATATGTTATCACACTTTGTATTAATAAGACTTGACCACAGAGAGATCAGTACAACTGCAAGGGTTGTAGTCTTTATACCTCCCGCAGTAGAACCGGGGCTGCCTCCTATGAACATCAATATCATAGTAAGAAGTTTGCCTGCCGGAGACAATGCTGCCATATCAACAGTGTTGAAGCCGGCGGTACGTGGTGTAACTGCTCCAAAGATTGATGCAATGATTCTCTCGCTTACAGTCATTCCTGAGAGCAGATTCCCTCTCTCGAAAATATAGAAGCCTATGGACCCTGACACAATAAGAATTATAGTAGTTGATATAACAATTTTGGTGTGCAGCTGATATCTCCTGAAGTGATGCTTATTCCTAATTATGTCATCCCATACAAAGAATCCTATTCCCCCCACTATAATCAGAGCAATTATTGTCAGACTAACTACTGCATCCTCATAAAAGTACATTAGTGATGAGTATTGCTTAAACCTGCCCATTAAATCAAAACCTGCATTGCAGAAGGCTGAAACTGAGTGAAATATTCCATTATATATCCCGGCAGCCAGTCCCATTTTGGGCACAAATCTAAAGGATAGCAATACCGCACCAAGGCCTTCAAACAATAAGGTGCCAACCAATATCTTTTTGGTAAGCCGTACTATGCCGCCTATATACATTGTATTAACACTTTCACGCAGCAGCCCCCGCTCCTTGAGCCCAATCTTTCTTCTCAGCAGGAAAGAAAACATTGTAATAGTGGTCATAAACCCCAAGCCGCCGACTTGTATCAGCATAAGTATGACCAGCTGCCCAAAAACCGTCCATTGCGTATATGTGTCAAAGACTACAAGCCCTGTTACACAAGTAGCCGACGTAGCTGTAAAAAGCGCATTAATGAAGCCCGGAGATACATTATTACGGTTTGCTATTGGCAGAGACAGCAGCAGCGTACCTATTCCTATGAGCATCATGTAGCCTAGTGCAATCATTTGAGGGTATGTTAATGATTTTAGTTTTTTAATATAAGCTCCCATTACTTGACCTCCAAGTTTTGCAGTACATTTTGATAAAGAAGTTCAGCTGTAGCAGTTTCATTCAACATATAATTTATATTCTCGCTAATGAACATTCCCTCGTCTCTTCTGTCATTGCAAACACTTATTATTCCTTCTATGTCATATACCTTCTTCCCCACCTTGCACAGAACAATATTGTCTGCATCCTTGTCAGACAATGCAAAAAGGCAACAGAAGCTTCCGCCCATTTCCAGAAGAAATGGTTCGTTCAAAGGCAGTACTCGAATACCCTTCTTCTCCAACAGCTTAGCAGTTTGTTTTGCAAGTTCCGTTTCTCCCAGAACAATAGCAGTAGGCAATAATTTATCATTATCAATTTTCACTGAGTTTTTCGCTAAAAATACATCTAATTTTGATAATAGGTATCCAAAGCAAACAAGTGGAATTAAGAATCCGGCAAGCAGTAGTACCCACATATTTTCACCTTCCTAGAATTTCTCTACTGCATTATTCTACTGCTTACGGTATTAAGATTGTGTTAATAGTGGCTTATATAATATAAGTAAAATGCAAAGATTACTGTGCAGTGGAAAAGAAAATGCCCCGCAAGAACATTCCTTTGAACTTCTTGCGGAGCATAATAATCAGCTTCGATAGTCTTATTGCAGGAATCTTAATCCAAGCATTATTAGTGCTGTAATCACAGAGGTCATTACGCCGATGAAGATTCTACTTGATAAATCAGCAGGTCTTTTTTCCACCTCATCAACAGTTTTCTGCAATTCCTTCAAGCTCTGCTTAATGTCCTGCAGCATATTGAAAATTACCTTTATCTGCTCATTATAAATTACAGTCCTTGTCTCTACCTCTCCAAGCCTTGCTCCATAGTCCTTAAGAGTTTCATCAATATTGTTCAGCCTTCTTTCTGATTCCTTCGACTGACAGCACTCCTTTGAATCGTTATCCCCCACGGCGATCCCTCCTTCCTTGACTTGACTATCACCTGCTAATACATAGTATGAGCTTGTACTCAAACTGTGCCCTTTGCATCCCGAAAAAAAGCCGTAATAGAATTTATTACGGCTCCATAACAATAAGCTCTTATCATAACCTAACGGCATCCTCAGTTATAATTAGTCCTCCCAATGCAGCAGTCTTCGCTCTCCCTCAAGCTTTGTGATAGCCGTAATGTCCTGACTTACCTCCAAAACTCCTCTATATCTCCCTTCTGCATCCCTTAATGCAAAATATTGAATCAGAATCTTCTTTCCCCTGGCATCAATCCAAAAAACAGCATTATCCTTGGTGCCTGCCCTGAACGCATCTACAATCTTGTTTACCACATGAACACTTTGGGGCGGATGACATTTTTCTACGTTTCTTCCTATTACGGCAGGGGAGCGCGGAAATATCCTGTCCTTGGAATCAGAATAAAACCTTACCTTGTTATTCTCGTCTACAAAGGTAATATCCACTGGCAGAGTGTTAAAAATCATCAGCAGCTCCTCCAGATTCAAGCTGCCGGTCTCTGTTTTGAAGCGGCAGCCTTCTTCAATATCCGCCGCAAGTACACTGCTCTTTTGGGATATGTCCCTGTCCGCTGTTTCTTTCGGCTTCTCAATGAAAGGAAACTCATACTCTAAGCTCTGCTTCTGCATATCTCTCCACTCTTCTTCATCAATGACTTCACTGGCAGAGGGGAAGAGAATCAGCTCTTCCTTCTTTATAAGTCCATGCATGGCAAAAAACAGCTTGCCTATCTCTGTATTAAACTCATTTTCCTTACAAGTCTCACTTTCAAGGCATTCTATTACCTTTTTCTGCTGTGCCCTTGTTTCATCATGCAAAGCCCACATAATCGACAGGCCATTGAATTTCTTCATCTTCTTCTCCAGATATGGAAACAGGATATTCTCCTTTTTCAGATAGTGATGGTTGAAATGTTGAAGCTCACGAAGCTTTAAAATGAGCTCCTCCCGTCTTTCTTGAACCTTGCCGTCCTTAACTATCTCCTTTATATCGTCAAGCTTGCCTGCAAGAGCCTTATTCTCCTGTATCAGGTAATCTATGAAACTGTTTTGTTCAGGTCTTTTCCAGCTGTAGCTCACTAAGCTTTTGTAAAACACGTTTATAACCTTATCGAGAAACAGCAGTATCTCCGCCGGCTCTATCTGCTTTTGCAGTTGATTATAGAATATCTCAAATACTTCCTGAGGAGTAACCTGTTCAATATCGCTTCTGTATTTTGCATATAGCTCCTTCCCGTCTTCTTTATTCATAATACCCTGCACGTACTCTGTGAGATTATTTATTCTTTTCTGATTTGTATTCATAGTAATAATCCTTTCTTTATAAAATTCATACTTTAATTTGTCAATAAAACTATCTGGTTATACTCTTTTATGCAGCAGATAAAACATATAAACGTATATAAATCACACTTAATATAATTATACTATTTTTAGAGCACTATCTAAATATTACCATGTGTGCTTCTAAAGCTCCATAGCAGATTAATGCGGCTGTGACTGCGTTGCTATTCACATATGAAAGCCTATATATAGGCAGACATTTTTGGTATAATATAGTAGATTACATTTGAAGGTTTGAGGTAGATGATATGATTTTATTTAGAAACTTGGACAGGAAACGAAAGGCCTGGCATGATGGAGTAGCTCATGCCACACTGGACCCGGAGGGACCCGGAGTTGCAAGATTGCATTTGGTGCCGCCGAAGCCGGTTCTTTTTGGAAATCCTCCAAGCCAGCTGTTGATAAACGGAACATGGTTTTTGCCTGTTGGTCCGTCTTGGGCGGCAGTTCTTCGCATCTTCTTTGAAGAACTCCAGCGCTGCTGCACGGATAAACGTGAAATCAGTCCCGAAGAAATCAAGCAAATAGAGCAGGCAGTAGTTGCTCATGTGACTAAGCTATATCCCAAAACCGACCGGGATTTAATCTTAAATGACCTGAAGGAAATCGTAACCCTTGCAGTAAACATTGCAACCAATCATGATGTACCTGAAGAAACACATGCAGGACTTAACTTGGAGCAGTACAGCAGATATATGACTGCACCCCATAGAATGGACCTGATTGTAGCTCCCATGTCCACCAACGGTAGAAGAGCCTGCCCTTTGGAATGTGCATGCTGCTATGCTGACTCCGGTCAAGTGATGGATATTGAGAAGCCTTTATCTACAGAAGATTGGAAGGATATTATAGATAAGTGTAAAGCTGCCGGAATCCCTATGCTTACCTTTACAGGGGGTGAGCCTCTGACAAGGCCGGATATAGTAGATTTGGTCAGGCATGCTGCATGGTTTGTCACTCGGTTGAATACCAGTGCCTATAATCTGACCCCAGAGTTAGCTGCTGCATTGCAGAGTGCAAGTCTGGACGGTATGCAGATAACGCTTTACTCCCATAATCCTGAGATACATGACACCTTAGTAGGAAAAAAAGGAGCTTGGGAGAGGACTGTTGCAGGTATCAAAATTGCCAGAGATACAGGCTTAAGTGTCAGCATCAATACACCTATTGTTGAAAGGAACAGAGACTACGCTGATACTCTCCGGTTCGTTCACAGCCTTGGAATCCACTGCGTCGGATGCTCCAGTCTAATACCGACAGGAGGCGCAGTAGAACAGATTGCAACAGGAAAGGCCTTGACTCCCGAAGAACTGAAGGACATTCTGCGAGAAGCTGTTGCCCTATGTAAGGAGCTCAAAATGGAAATTTCCTTTACTTCCCCTGGCTGGCTGCCTTCAGAGGAGATTCTTGCGCTGGGTCTGCCAAGTGCTCCGGTTTGCGGGGCATGCCTTTCCAATATGGCTGTCACTCCTGCGGGGGATGTGGTTCCCTGCCAAAGCTGGTTAAACGGGCAGACACTTGGCAGCATGCGAACTGAAACCTGGCGGAAAATATGGAACAACAAGACCTGCATAAATATCCGTAAGAATTCCGCCGCTAAACCTAAATGTGCACTGAAGGAGGTTTAAGAATGCTGAAGAAAAAAAGATTACTAATATTGTCCGGCATAATAGCGGTTTTGATGCTTATAACCAGCATACCGGCAGCTGCAGCAACTCCTCCTGATATCATACATCAAATGACAGTCACTATTGTGCCGCAGCCTGACGGAAGCCTTAATATAGACTATAAGCTTGATTATGAAGCTACGACAGACTTCCCTCCAAACATTCAATATCTTGAGATTGGCGTACCTAACTCCGATTTTACCTTACTGAGCTATGGGCCATCCGATTTGATTTCCAATGGCCGTGAAAATAAGGGCGGTACTTCACAGGTGCATTTGGATTTTGTTCGGCTTCCACAAGCCGGTGAGCGCTTTCAGCTAAACTTCTCAATAAATCAGCGCTCCATGATATACAAAGCAGATAATGACGTCTCCTTTCAGTTTCGCCCGGGTTGGTTTGATTTCGCAGAAATTAGAGAAATGCGTGTTATCGTTGATACCGGCAAGCTATCCAATCTTAGGATTAAGCCAACACCGGCTGAAATGAATTCCGCTCAGGCAGTTTGGATAACGAGAGATATGAGAGTCAACGAGAAAACAGATTTAATTACAGTAACCTGCTCTCGAGAGTCATACCCAAATCTGCAGAATCAGAATTTGAAGAGCAAACCCTCTGGAGATTCAGCTTCAGGAATAGCATCCATAGTAATTGTATTTGTAGTAGTTGCCGTCGTGGTTTTGATTGCACGTTCAGCTTCCGGTGCCGGTGCTTATAACAAAGGACGCTATGGAGGCGGGTATCGAGGCGGAGCCTTTGTCGGCCGCCACAGTACCTTTTACAGAGGCGGCGGTGGCGGTGGCGGCTGTGCCTGTGCTTGCGCCTGTGCATGTGCTTGTGCCGGAGGCGGGCGCGTAGGCTGCTCCGAACGGGGATATCAGGTGCTGTATTGGCTGATTCGAAACCGTGAAGCCAGACTGAAATGTTAAGAACCTTTGCATAAAAAATAACCCTCTGCCGGTTAAATCCCGCAGAGGGTTATTCACTTTTAGTATATTTTAATATTTCTTTTTGTCCTTCTTTGTCTTGTCTTCTTTTGGTTTCTTCTTGTTCTCCGGTTTTTTTGGATTTTTATCTCCCATAATATCTCCTCCTAATCAACTTAATAATATATCAGTATTGATTAACTATCTTATTATGGCTTCTTGTCCACCTCCTCACTGTACAACAATTTATCTTCATAATACATCAATTTGACATCATATGGAAGAGTAAATTTTTAGAATATTTATTCTTTACATAGAAACCGTAATAAAAGCTCATGAATTGTATTTAACACATTCATGAGCCTTTTCTGCTATATATGACAGTTCAGCCAATGGACAACATCCTGCATTACTTCATCTCTGTTGGTCTCATTCAGCATTTCGTGCCTTCCATCCTTATAGAGCTTGTAGGTCACATCTTTAATCCCATTATCCGTATACCTGTTATACAGATTGATTACGCCTTTGCCGGATTTACCTACAGGGTCTTTATCTCCCGAGAAAATATAAATTGGCAAGTCTTGCGGCACTAGTCTTAAATTATGCTTATTCTCGATTTTCATCAGACCGGTCAAGAAATCATAAAAGAATCCGGCAGTAGACACCGTACCGCAGAATGGATCAGCTATATATTTATCAACCTCGGCGTTATCTCGGCTCAGCCAGTCAAACTCAGTTCTGTTGGGTCTGAAAGCATTATTATAGCTGCCGAAGGACATTTGGTTCAGCTTAGTGCTCTGCGCTCTCCTGCCATACTTTTTAATCTCATTTTTGGCTACAAAAGCTCCTATTTTTAGTATTATTCCCTGTTTGCCGTTTGAGCCTGACAATATAACTCCATCCAGTTCATTACCGTACAGCATGACATATCTTTGAGCAGCAAAGGAGCCCATGCTGTGTCCAAATAAGAATAGGGGCAATCCGGGATTCTCTTTCTTTATAATACCGGTTAGCTGATGAAGGTCCTTTATCAGCCAGTCAAACCCGTCTATATCAGCAAGATATCCCAAGTTTTCAATAGTTCCGGCGGTCTTTCCATGTCCTCTATGGTCATTTGCATAGACAATATATCCGTTTCTTGTAAGCATTTAACCTTGACGCCCTCATCCGGCATCCAGTTATAAACGAAAATATCAGTTCCGTCTTCTGACTTATAAAGAAAGTTTCTAATAAGCAAATTTATCCCCCCTATTTAAATTTTGTCTTTAGATAAAAATTATATATACCTTCTCACTTTTTTCATATAGTCGGTATATTGTGCTCCAAAGCTTTCGATGCACCATCTTTCTTCAGAATAAATTATCCAATGTGATGAAAGCTGGAATATCAGCAGAAGCATAAAGAGCAGCAAGGATTTTGTCAATAAGGCACAGCCTGTAAAGTATATTAAGTATGCAACATACATAGGATTGCGGGATACTTTATAAAGCCCCTTGAGATTTACCCCATTCCCATCAGGTCGGGCATAATCAACTGTTGATATGATATATAATACCATTCCAAGGATATATACTAAAAGAGCGGCATAGAATATTGGCGGCTCTGTTTTCACTCGTAGAAATATCAGGTATAGGAACATCAATGTATTTGATATCTGATACATTGCAAAAGCAAATTTCTCTCCTCCCTGAAGCGGCGCAAAATAAGCAGCCCTCTGCAAGGCAGCTTTGCTTATCATGCCTAAAATGGCGTACCTAATCAAAATAATCGGTATTACCAAGAAAAATCCGTTCATACTCATCCTCCTAATAAGCTTATATTCAGATGATACATATGCCAATTTTCAGATGTATCTTGTACCATTTTATTCCACGTAATAGTTAAATATCCTTCTTGTACCTTAATTTTATTGGTTTCTGTATATAATGTGCTATATATATTACAACTGCCTATGCAGTCATTCTGTAGGGAACGACCCCCGTGTCGTTCCTCATTAGCGAAGAATCTTAATGGTTAACTGTGAGAAGATCCTTCACTGCGTTCAGGATGACACATACTAACCCAGTAAATTCACCCTTTTCCCCCTATGAGCTGTTTGGTCATAAAAAAATGGCTTCTGTTAAATACAGAAACCATCTCATAGCAGCTTAGTTATTTTTCAGCTACCTTTCTATTGTCCCATCATTTCATTGTTTTGAAGCATTAAGCCTTGCTTTTATTTCCTTATATTTTTCCTCGCCAAGCCTATACAGCGCCTCTTCTTCCTTTGTGACAGCAATAAGCTCAGGCACCTTGGCAGGCTTCTTATCCTTCAGGTGCACTATTGTAAAGAACGCAGTGGCTGCTGTTTCTTTTGTTTCAATGCCTGCATCATCGTCTAAGCAATGCAGGTCAATACTCACCATTATCTGCATTGATGATGTGCCTGCATAAGCCAGCTGTGCACTGCAGGTTATAATATCACCTACATGTATTGGCTTATGAAAAACAATTTCATCAACCCTTGCAGTGGTAACTGCACCTTTTGCATGTCTGGCAGCTGCTATCCCTGCAGTATTTGCCATAATCTTCATCAGCTCTCCGCCATGTACGTTGCCATAAGGGTTGCCGTGCCCCGGCTCCATAAACATGCAGGTTTCAGCCCTGGAGAAAGAAATATTATTTGTCATGTAAAAAACCCCTTTACCCATATTAAAAAATATAAAACACATATTAATAATATCGGATAGCTTATGATTTTTCTACAACTATTCTAAAGTGCGCTTCAGAAATTCTCTTGTACGCTCCTTGACCGGATTATTAAATATCTGCTCCGGGCTTCCTTCTTCCTCTATAACACCCTTATCCATAAATACCACTCTGTCGGATACTTCCTTCGCAAAGCCCATTTCATGGGTCACTACCAGCATAGTCAGACCGGTATGAGCAAGCTCCTTCATAACCTTAAGAACCTCTCCCACCATTTCCGGGTCAAGGGCTGATGTGGGCTCGTCAAACAACATTACATCAGGTTCCATAGAAAGCGCTCTGGCAATAGCCACACGCTGCTTCTGACCCCCTGACAGCTGCTTCGGCTTTGCGTTTATATACTGCTCCATGCCTACAACCTTCAGGTACTTCATTGCTACCCTTTCGGCTTCCTCCCTGGAGCGCTTCAAAACCTTCATCTGTCCTACAGTGCAGTTGCTAAGGACATTGTGGTTGTTAAACAGGTTGAACTGCTGAAACACCATGCCCAGCTTTGTACGATATGCATAAATATCATGCCTGTCATCCAGGATGTTCTCTCCGTTATATATAATTTGACCGCCGCTGGGTTTTTCCAGCAGGTTGACGCAGCGAAGAAGGGTGGATTTGCCGGAGCCGGATGAACCTATGATACACACTACTTCACCTTTGTTTACCGAGAAATCAATATCCTTAAGAACCTCATGGCTTCCGAAGGACTTGCTTAAATGTTGAATCTCAATAATCTTTTCCATGCTTTCTCCTCCTTCTCCTAAAATCCTATTCCTGCACCGTTTTTCGTTCTGCGCAGCATAGCTTCCGCCGTCTCTACCTGCATTTGATTTGCATACATGTTATAG
>JAQZBM010000312.1 GCA_029238945.1 Clostridia bacterium | reverse complement strand
TTAAGGATAGCTTTTTCATCAATGACATTTTCATTGTTTTACCTCTGCTGCCTGCTCCGAAAACTTATATCCCACTCCATATATGGTATGTATATAAGCCGGTTCCTTTGGATTATCCTCAATCTTTTGACGTATGTTTTTTATATAGGTATCCATAGTTCTGTCGAACCCTTCATAATCCATACCAAAGGCTTTATCAACCAAATGCTGCCTGGAAAACACTTGCCCGGGGTTAATCAATAAGGTGGCAAGTACCTTAAATTCATTAGTCGTCAGATTAACCGGCTGACCTTGTTTTTTAACCAGCATTTTTTGGACATCTACCTCTAAATCTCCATTGTTAAAGCTCATTATGTCGGCTAGGGGAGAATGTTCCCTGTAAGCCCTACGCAGCAGTGCCCTTACTCTTACGACTAATTCGCGGGCACTGAAGGGCTTTGTCAGATAGTCATCTGCACCGATTGAAATTCCTTCAATCTTATCGTCTTCGTCTGCTTTGGCTGTAAGCATGATTATTGGAATATCAGAAGAGGCTCTTATCCTATGGCAGACTTCTTCACCAGTAAGTTTAGGAAGCATTAAGTCAAGAACTACAAGATGAATAGTCTCTTTACTCAGAATATTTAAGGCAGTTTCGCCATCCATGGCAGTGATAATATCGAAGCCTTCTTTTTCAAGATATGCCTTAACTACATCCAAAATATTTTTTTCATCATCAACAACCAGAATTCTGAATTCTTTGCTCATTCTCTCACCTCTATTATTTATCATACCTTATAAGACTGTACATATGCAAAAGCTAGAGACATTAATCCCTAGCTTTTACCATTCAGTGTATTTTTTCTCTTCATATATTCTTCATCGCTTATTTCACCTTTAGCATAGGCGATATCAAGTATTTTTACTGCATCCCGAGATTTATTTCCATATTGCTTAATGAGCTTGTATGCCAGCACTGCTATTCCAACGAAGAATAATAATCTAAGACCCATAAATAGAAACGGCAATACTGAACCGTAAGCTCCGAAGCCGTAGCCTCCATAACCTCCGAAACCGCAAAACATTGAAAATCCCTCCTTTAATAATAAGAATAATTTTTTATAGCTTAATTATAGAAATCAATTGTGGAGGAAATATGTAAAAGAAAAAATTACGCCAAAAATAATTTACCCATAATATCTCCATAATTGAACATTACAATGTGAATATCAAGTCATTGATAATAATAAACACTAGGAGGAAAAAATTATGAAGAACAGAATTTTAGCTGTACTAAGTGCAGCAGTTATTACGGCAGGTACAATCGGAGGAGTTGTTTTTGCAAGCAGCGTTGATGACAGCAGCAAAGCAAATCAAACAACAGCTATACAAGAAACAACTGCTGCTGCCGATTCAACAACTGCGGAAAGAACTGATGTAGAGGCTGCGGCTGCTGTGAAGCCAGCCAATAATAATGATAATACAAACTACAATGAAAATAGTGTAAACAATCCATCAAAGGACAGATATCAGGATATGATAGAGATTATGAGAGAAAATGGATTTAAAGATGCAGCAAGATACATGCAGACCAGAGATTATGATGCAATGACAAGCTACATGCAAAACCTAACACAAGAGGATTTTGACGCAATGATTGAAATCATGAACAGCAATGGCTATGGTTATATGGGACAAATGATGCAGTCAATAGGCAGAGATGGCATGATTGAGATGCATAATTCAATGAACGCCGTACGTGGCGGTAATGCAAACAGCGGCTTTAGAGGAATGATGCGTTATTAAGTGAGTGCAGAGTATATAGTTCTATTAAACAGGCTAGGCTTGAAGCTGGCCTGTTTTTTTTACTAAATATATATAGCTTCATAAAATCTTCACAAGTTGCATTTACAATAAGACTGAAATTAATAGCAGCAGTTTCCCGATATACGATTGTATATATTTTTTTAATTTAAATATACAGTAGGGGAGTATTGTATACCTGGTGTAATTAGGAGGAAGGGTGAAAAGCATGAAATCAGGAAGCTACAAGATAATTGGGATGACATGTGCAGCCTGTGCAAAGTCCATTGAACGAGCCGTGAAAAAGCTTGATGGCATCGGCGAAGTTAGTGTCAACCTTGCAACCGAAAAGATGGCAGTCCAATATGATGAACAAAGCCTCAATACAGAGGTAATAAAGCTGGCAGTCTCAAAGGCAGGCTATGAGGCTGTTGAAGAGGCGGAGACAAAGGAAATTACTGTTCCTATCTCCGGAATGTCCTGTGCAGCTTGTGCGAAGTCAATAGAAAAGGCTGTAGGTAAATTAGAAGGAGTAGCAAGTGTAAGTGTAAACTTTGCTACTGAGAAAGCATTAATTAAATACAACCCTAAAATAGTAAGGCTGTCTGAAGTAAAACAGGCAATTTCAAAAGCCGGCTACAAGGCTTTGGAAATAGAAAACAAGAGTACCGTAGACGAGGATAAGCTGAGAAAGGAAAAAGAAATCAAAACTCTTTGGACCAAGTTCATAATTTCCGCAATATTCTCAGTGCCGCTTTTGTATATAGCAATGGGACCAATGGTTACTTGGTGGAATTTCCCCGTACCTGAAGCCATTGAACCCATGATGTATCCATTGAGATATGCTTTAGCAGAGCTGCTTCTTGTCATACCGGTACTGATAGCAGGCAACAAGTTCTACTCAGTCGGATATAAGGCTTTGCTGAGAAGAAGTCCGAACATGGATTCTCTAATTGCCATAGGTACTACAGCAGCTGTTATTTACAGTCTGTATTCCACTTGGATGATATATCTTGGGGACTTCATGTATGTAGAAGACCTCTATTT
>JAQZBM010000057.1 GCA_029238945.1 Clostridia bacterium | reverse complement strand
GTAGGTGATTCCATCTATCCAGCCGCTTGTTGAACGGTCATCGAAGCTGGTTCCCAAAGCAAGAAGGATGTCACAGTGAATACCTGCCTGATTTGCAGCGTAAGTACCGTTACGTCCGGTAGCACCAAGACAAATAGGATTTCTTTCATCAATAATGCCTTTACCCATAGGGCTGGTATGTACAGGAATTCCCATAAAGGAAGCAAATGCAAGAAGCTCCTGACCTGCCTCGGAAAGAACTGCACCATTGCCGGCAACAATCAACGGCCTTTTTGCAGAAGTCAGCATGTTCAGTACCTTTTCTACAGCGGCAGGATCAGCCTGGCTGCGCTGCAAGAAGTTAGGAACATAACCGTTGTAAGATTGAGTTTCTACATCATCTTCTTCCTGAAATACATTAAACGGAACGTCTAAATTTACAGGGCCCGGTCTGCCGGTAATACATTCATTATATGCCTGACGGATTGCCGTAGGCAGCATGTCAACACGGGTTGGTTGGTAGCTCCTCTTTACATAAGGACGAACAACCGAGGGGAAATCCCCTTGGAAATATCGGCCCGTCTCCTGGAAAGGACCTTTGTTAAACTGCTGAGTTGGGGCATTACCTGTAATAGCCAGAAATGCCGATGAATCCATAAACGCAGTAGCCAGTGGGGTAACCATATTTGTAGAGCCTGGACCACATGAAGTAAATGTGGCTAGAGGCTTATGTTTAACACGATAATATACATCGGCAATATGTCCGGCTGATTGTTCATGCCGTACAGTTAAGGTCTTAATGGCATCCTGATTAGCGTAAAGGGAATCCATCAGGCCAATGATACCATGACCACATAGTCCTACAGCATAGGGTACTTTCGCTTCTACAAGGTAATCAACAATAATATCTGCACCTTTTTTCTTCAACTGTATACACTCCTTTTCTTAGGTCTATTATAAACTTTCTAGAGATTGTGTAGTGTATATTGGATATCGTATGAAAGTATTATACACTGTTACATTTTAAGATGCAAGTATAATTTACAATTTCATTAGTATATTCTCACTTTAAAATGGGATACACATAGGACATCATTATGGAAAAGTGTTGTAATTTAGTTAAAAAATTTGTCTAATTATGTAGATAAGCAGATGATATCCTGCTAATATATAAATAATACATAAATTAATAAATATACAAAAAATGTAATAATGTTACATAATAATACATAGTGTTCTGTTGAGTCTAATATATGGAAATGAAAGAAAATACATAAGTGAAAAAACGTAGCTAATTTGAATTTGGGCTTCAGAAAAGCTTGTTGAGATACATTAAATTATCGCTATCGTAACATTTTAATATAATTGAAGATTTTCTGAATTGTTCTATTGTTATTTCAGGCATAAGTTTTGATCTTTGTGGTTTAGTTTTGTTTTCAGTGAATTCAAGATTGCCGCAAAGATGAGCTTATGCCTTTATTTTACTCATCTTTTCGAAAGACAAGGTATATTTTTAAAACTAAAATGTGTAAAAATTTCGAATAGTTATTGCTTTGTTTTTTACCATATGATAAAATGAACCCATGGATTGGATATCGTATATCGTATATCGAATATTGGATTAACAAAAAATTACAAATATTAATTTCACAAAATAAAATAAGGTTGGTGTTTCAATGAGGGAGCATATTCAAATTACAGAGGTAGCACCGAGGGATGGCTTTCAGATACTTCCACGCCTTATTCCATATGAGGAAAAGGTCAGATTCATCCAGAACTTAATTGATGCAGGCTGTGAGGAAATAGAAGCATCTTCCTTCGTCAGTCCCAAATGGGTGCCGCAGATGGCAGACAGTGAAGAAATCTGCAGGTATTTTGGGAGCCAGAAGAATACTATTATGACTTACCTCGTTCCAAATATGCGCGGAGCGCAGAGAGCTATAGAAGCCGGCACAAGACAGTTTTTCGTAACAACCAGTGCCAGCGTCAAACACAGTAGAGATAATCTAAATCAGACTATAGAAGAGGTAATGAGCGGTGCTGAGAAGATTGCACAACTCGCTGCCCAACACGGAGTAGAATGTACGGCAAGTATTGCAGCGGCATTTGGTTATTCACCGGACCCGGAGGGCGTAAGTCATGACAGGGTCTGCCAGATTGCAAAAAGACTTGCTGATGCAGGTTTCTCCGCCATTACACTCTGTGACACTTCCGGAGAAGCAAATCCGGCCAATGTCGCTGAATTGTGTGCTAAAGTTATAAAATGTACCGATGTTCCTATAGGCATTCATTTGCACCAGGCTGGCGGAATCGAATTTGCCAACGCGCTTGCTGCACTGCAGGCAGGGGTTCGTGTTTTTGAAGCTGCTGCAGGCGGTATGGGGGGATGTCCCTATATCAAAAAAGCAAAAGGCAATATTGCGACAGAGAAATTGGTCAAAATGTTTACTGATATGGGATATGAAACTGGTGTGGATCTTAAACTGATTGAGCAATGTGCGGAGCAAGCAAAAAGAATACAAGCAGAGTATGGCACACCGGAATGCTGCACAGAGCAGGCTTAAGACACGCTGTCAAGATTGTAAAAAGGAGTCATTATTATGAATGAAAAAGAGTTGATACAGGAGCTTATTACAAGGAGCCGTAAAGCTCAAGCAATTGCATGGGATTATTCTCAGGAACGAGTTGATGAGTTAGCAGCGGCGATTATATATAGTTTATCTCGTCCGGAAGAAGCCAGTGAGATTGCAAAGATGTCCGTTGAAGAAACAGGTATGGGCACTTATGAGGCAAAAGTAAAGAGGTTCACAGGCAAGCTTCCACAGATTTGGCAAGAGATTAAGTATGTCAAGACTGTGGGTGAGGTAGAAAGAATTCCTGAAAAAGGCATAGTTAAAATCTCTAAGCCAGTAGGAGTAATTGCTGCGCTGATTCCTAGCACTACTGCCGATGCAACACCTGTATTTAAAGGTGTTCTAGGCTTGAGAGGCAGAAATTCAGTTATATTCGCACCGCATCCTGGCGCAAAAAAGACCACCATAGCCGTGGTTGAAAAAATGAGAGAAGTACTGCGTTTGAATGGCGCTCCAGAGGACCTGTTCATTTGCATAGAACAGCCTTCCAAGCTGATGGCTAATGAATTGATGAAAGCCTGCGATATCACCTTCGCAACAGGCAGCCACGATATGGTAGTTGCAGCATACAGCTCCGGTAAGCCTGCCTACGGTGTAGGTGTAGGCAACGCCGTTGTCGTTGTTGATGAGACAGCAGACCTTGCTGATACAGCCTCCATGGTCAGACTGAGCAAAATTACAGATAATGCCACCGGATGCTCTGCAGAAAACTCACTTGTGATTCAGGAGAGCGTTTACGATGAGTTTTTACAAGAGCTTAAGAAGCAAGGCGGCCACCTGCTGAATGCAGAAGAGAAGGCAAAGCTGCAGAAGACTATGTGGGTTGACGGCCACCTGAGCCGCGAGATTGTTGCAAGACCTGTAAAGAGGATTGCTGAACTGGCGGGGATTGAAATACCGGAGGACACTAAATTCCTAGTTGTTGAGGAAACAGGTTATGGCAAGGAATACCCATTCTCAGGAGAAAAGCTGTCCCTTGTGCTTACAGTATATAAATACGATAAATTCCAGGAAGCAATCAATATGGTGAACAATATCCACAGCTATTCCGGTGCAGGCCATTCCTGCGGTATTCACTCCTTCAATGAGGAGCACATCCGTGCATTGGCATTGAATACAAAAACAACGAAGGTTCTGGTTCGCCAGCCTCATCGTGCCGGCAACAGCGGTAACTGGTTCAACGGACTTGCACGTACATTCTCACTGGGCTGCGGAACCTGGGGTGGAAACGTTGTTTCTGAAAATATCACTCAGAAGCACTTCGTAAATACTACATGGGTATCAGAGCCCATAGGTCCTATAGGTGTGAACCCATACACAGAGGAAGAAATCTTCGGTGATATTATAAAACGTGTTAAGCTATTGCAGCATTAAGCATGGGAAAGCACCAACAAATACTAATAAATAACCAGAAAGAAGGGGCTTGATTATGATTAAACTTGGCGTAAATACATATTCGTTTCTATGGAATGAGTCTCTAGAAAATACTGTAAAAATACTGGGTGAGGCAGGTTTTAAAGGAATTGAATTTATAGTATCTCCTCCGCAGTGGAATCTGGACAGCTACCGTCCGGGACAGTTTAAGGAACTGAAGAAAATTATGGACGGATACGGCATGAAGGTCTTGTCCTTAAATATGCCCAGCTTGGATATAAATGCGGCAAGCCCCTTCCCGGAAATGCGCAGGATGACCCTTGAGCTTTATAAGAAGCTGACCCATATATGCTTGGAGCTTGACTCTGAGATACTGCTGGTATTGGCAGGAAAACGCCATCCTCTGCTGCCGCCTGAATTCGAGCTAATCTTTGATTATTGCAAGGATACACTGGGAAAAGTAATTGACTACACTCGTGACACCGAACTCACAATAGGCGTTGAAACCTGCCCGGCAATTTTCATAGATAAGGTGTCGCAGGTGAAAAGACTGGTGACTGAGCTAAATGATCCTCGGGTTAAAGTCGTATTTGATGCGGCAAATGTCTTTTCTCAGGAGGATCCGGCAGAGGCACTGAAGTTTATAAAGGATGATTTGTGTCTGCTGCATTTGTCCGACACTAAAACTACTAAATGGGAACACAACATTCTAGGTACCGGTGCAGTGGATTGCGTATCCTTCATCAAGGCTGCCGAGGAAATCAATTATGACGGTTATCTTGTTCTGGAAATCATCAATGACTGTGGAATCGTTGGAATCCAAGAGAGTGTAAATTATCTGGAGAATAGAGGCATTCACCTTCCAAGATAAGGATGTCCCTTTCTCGAAACATCTGTAAAAGCTTTATACTTTACATAAGTAAATAAAAAGGAGATGTATTTAATGGAGGCAAAGATTAAGGCCGGCGCCAAAATAAAAGAGGGGCCGGGGAATTTCTCAGTAATCGAAATTGATAAACCCCAGCTGAGAGACGAAAATGATGTCCTGTTCCGTGTTACGTCGGTAGGTATGTGCGGCACAGACGTATCTATCTACAAATGGACGGATACAGTTGCCCGCGAGTATCATCCACAGTTTCCATTGGTAATTGGACATGAAATGTCAGGAATTGTCGAAGAAGTCGGCTCAAACGTCACAAAGGTGAAGGTAGGAGACCACATCACCGTGAATGAACATATATTTTGCGGCAAATGTGAGCAGTGCCAAGCTGGTCGTACCTGCATATGCGAGGATCGCGTCATCCTAGGCTGTCATGTCAATGGTGCCATGACCGAGTATATAGTAGTGCGTCAGGAAAATTGCTTCAAGCTGCCAGATAATGTACCACATTACGCAGGCTCCATTGCAGAACCATTATCAGTAGCGGTACATGCTATAGAACGTGTACCGGCACACAAAGGCGACATTGCAGTTGTTTTCGGTGTAGGTACCATCGGTCTAGGTGTATGCCTTGTCCTGTTGGAAGCTGGTGCAACAGTAATAGCTGTTGGTGTCGAGGCTGATAAAAAAAGGTTGGAGGTGGCCAAGGAGCTGGGCGCCATACCTGTTACCACTGGTCCGGAAGGCCCGAAGAATGTTTTGGATGCGCTTCAGAAACTAGGTAAAAAAGGGGCTGACTTAGCATACGAGTGCTCTGGCGCTGCAGGCGCCCTAATTAATGCAGTTCAGGTTGTTAAAGCTGCTGGTACTGTATGCGAGGTAGGAATCCCCGGCAAGGAAATACCGATTGATATCGGTGGACAGATTGTATTCAAAGAAAAGACCATTGTAGGATCCCGTGCTTTCTATCATTCCACTTGGGAAAAGACAATGGAACTGTTAGAAAGAAGCGGAGATAAGGCGGAGAAGCTTATTACCCACCGCCTGCCTCTGGAAAAGTTTGAAGATGCGATCCATCTCATCACATCAGGAGAATGTATTAAAGCGGTGGTTTGCCCATCTGAGAGCTAAGCTTAAGAACAACGTGGTGTTTGAGAAGCCCTTTGCGTTGACGTGAAAGGCTATAGCCAAATGAGTAATTTTTCAAAAATATCTTAATCGAAAATTTTATCGGGATAAATGAAAGGAGTAGGCCAATGAAAAAGATTATTTCTCTGATTGTCACTGTTTCTATTGTATTATCCATTTTAACAGCATGTTCTGCTGGAAGCAGCACAGGTGCTGCAAACTCATCACAAGCATCAGGAGAGGAAAAATTCATAATCAAACTTGGACATGTCGAACCCGGAGAATCAAATGAGAACAAGGGTGCACTTAAGTTTAAAGAGTTGTTGGAAGCAAAAAGCGGAGGCCGTATCACTGTAGAGGTATATCCTGCCGGCCAGCTAGGTAATGAAAACGACTTGATTGAAAGCGTTAAAATGAACTCTATCCAGATTACTATTCCTTCTGCTGCAGCTGCTGCAAGATTCTATGAACCTCTAAACGTATTTATGATGCCTTTTTACCTGGATGGTAAAGATGAGCTGGATAAATATAATAATTTGATGGAAGCAATCGATTCTGTATGGGGAGACCTAAACAACGGAATAGTTGCTAAATCAAATCTTAGAATGCTTGCACCGTTTTGGTATGGAGACCGTGCTTTGAGTAACAGCAAGAAGCCGATTAAGAGCGCAAGCGATTTACAGGGCATGAATATACGTGTACCTGACCAGGATGTATATGTTCAGGTATTCTCAGCGATGGGTGCAAAACCTACTCCATTAGCTTTTAGTGAATTGTACATGGCACTGAGTCAGGGTGTAGTGGACGGACAAGATAACCCTCCATACACTGATTTCGTAAAGAACTTTTATGAAGTTCAAAATCATCTGACTGTTACTGGTCATATCACACAGATTCAGTTACCACTTATAAATGAGAAGTTCTTCCAAAGTCTTCCGGCTGACCTGCAGCAAATGGTTCTAGACAGTATGACAGAAGCCGCTAGATATCAGTCAGAGCTACAAGCACAAGCCAATATTGATATCCTAAGTAAGTTACAGGAATTAGGCATGACCATAACTGAGGCTGACCGTCAGAGCTTCGTAGACGCTACCAAGGATATTCCTTCTAAATTGCTTGATGAGGAAGGTATGAAATACTACGATACTCTTCAAAAAGCACTTCAGGAAGCTTATAAAAACTAATTTATGACTGTTACAAGCATGGAATAGTCTGCACGTTAAGCAGATTTATTCCATGCCTATCATTAGCAAGCAGAAGAGTCCTAGTTTTAGTAAATAAACAATGGAAGCCATATAGAGGAAGGAAGTATAAAAATGGAAAACTTGTTTTCGGTGCAGGGAAAGGTTGCAATTGTGACCGGAGGTGCACATGGTATCGGCTTCACCTATGCAAAAAGCTACCTTGAGCATGGTGCAAAGGTTGCTATCTGCGACGTGAATCAGGAGTTTCTTAATGAGGCGTCGGAGCAGCTCGCAGAGTATAGGGATAGTTTGATGACAGGACGCGTTGATGTTACTTCGGAGGAGCAGATACATGAATTTGTAGGAAATGTGCTGAAGCACTTCGGTCAAATTGACATTCTGGTCAATAACGCAGGCGTACTCATCCGTAAGTTTCCGGAGGAAATGAACGGAAAAGACTGGGATTTTGTTATGGATATCAACGTAAAAGGAACATTTTTATTTTCCAAAGAAGTTGGAAAATGGTTTATTGAACAAAACAGAAGAGGAAAGATTATCAACATCTCTTCACAGACCGGCGTACGTGCGGCTGACCGCCGGCTTGCATACTGCACCTCGAAGGCCTCGGTTATACAGTTTACCAGAGTCCTTGCAAATGAATGGGGCAAGTATGGAATTAATGTTAATGCTATCGGTCCAGGTTACATAAAGACAGATATGAATAAGGACCTGAGATCAAATGAAAAGGTCTATCAGAGCATGAAGGATGAGGTGCCCCTGGGTGATTTTGGAGTTCCGGAGGACATAGTAGGGACGCTTTTGTACCTGTCCTCATGTGCATCGGACTATATCACCGGACAAATCATCTTCGTAGACGGAGGAATTGTGACCAAGTAAATATACGGGTATTATCAGCCCATTATGGTTTTGTGACATTAAAGAGAATGCCCGTTAATGGAAGTATTTATCTTTATAATAATTTCTACATGACGACGTCCTTGCACTAAGAGCACCCTTGTACTCGCCAAGGCCGCTGGCATGTATCGCTTAATATTACACAGATATATAAACCGGAATATTACAACGATTAGCACTTCAGTGTGCAAGTTATTGGATAATATTTATAATAGTAAAGGAATGATAGCTATGGCAACATTGAAAAAGTTTATCGATAATTTTGAAGAATACGTAGGTACTGTCTTTATGATATTAATGGGCCTTGGCGTTACGCTCGGTGTAATTTCACGACTGCTGGAGATACCGATGAATTGGACCAGCGAAGTAGCCAGGTATTCATTCATATGGGCAGTGTTTTTGGGTGCCGTCGTAGCAACTAAGCAGAAAGGGCACATTATCATCGAGGTATTCATAAATCTGTTTTCTGAAAAAATTCGCAAGGCTCTTTATGTCCTTTCGAACACAATATCACTGATTTTTCTTGCGGTTTTGGCGTATTATGGTTTTATCCTGATGTTTGAATTCTGGGATACTAAAATGTCGCTTTTGCCGTTCTCAATGGGGTATGTTTATGCATCCCTTCCAACTTGTTCTACTCTTATGGTTATAAGAATTTTGCAGAACTTATACTCAGAGTTTTTGAATAAAAAGGAGGAAGCATAGCCATGACACTTGTTTTAATGATTGTATTTTTAATATCGATTGTCATCGGGATGCCGGTTGCATTAGCTATAGGGCTTGGCAGTCTGGCTGGGCTTGCAAGTAATGGAACTATCCCTCTTATGACTTTGCCTCAAAGAATAGTAATGGGATTGGATTCCTTCCCGATGTTGGCTATTCCGCTATTTGTTATTGCAGGGGATCTGATGAACTCTGCCGGCATAACAAAAAGGCTTATTAACCTGTCTCAGACTCTTGTAGGACATGTGCGCGGCTCATTGGCACAGGTCGGCTTCCTCACTAATATATTTATGGCATGCATTTCAGGTTCAGGACTTGCTTCAGCCGCAGCTACAGGCTCTGTACTTATTCCTGAGATGAAGAAAAAAGGGTACAGCAAGGGGTTCGCCTCTGCAGTTATGGCATCTGCTGCTACCATAGGCCCAATCATACCTCCCAGCGTGCCCCTTGTTCTATACGGCTCTATAGCTGAGGTTTCAGTAGGAAAGCTTTTCCTGGGCGGTGCCGTACCGGGACTTCTTATGGGCGGCGGCATGATGCTGATGACATATATCATTGCATGTAAGAGAGGCTATGAGACATCAGAAAGAGCAACCTTCAAGGAGATAGTTAAAGCTTTATTTGATGCCCTTCTGGCACTGCTTGCTCCGTTTGCAATCGTAGGCGGCATTATCTCAGGCTATGCTACGGCTACTGAATCTGCTATTATCGCAGTTTGGATTACAATTATAATTGGTGTATTCGTATACAAGGAACTGACATTTAAGAAGATTTTAGGCAGCATCCGTGCTTCCATGGTAACAACTGGTACAATCTGCTTTATCATTGCAGCTTCCGCACCATTCGGCTGGATTATGGCATGGGAAAATATACCAACTAAGGTCCTTGCAGCAATGAGTGGAATCATGAATATACCATGGCTTGTCTTGCTGATTGTTATGCTGTGCATCTTGGTACTTGGTATGTTCCTTGACGGTACTCCAATCATTATCCTAACTACACCAATACTGCTTCCTGTAATGAAGCAGATCGGTGTTGACCCAGTTCATTACGGAGTTATCCTAGCAATCAATACGATGATTGGCTCGATTACGCCGCCTGTGGGAACCTTGATGTATGTGACCACTAGAATCGCAGGGTGTAGTATAGCTGACTTCACAAAGGAAGCTTGGAGATATATGCTCCTGCTGGCAGTACTGCTATTAATGTTTGCCTTTATACCGCCGATTATAACTTGGCTGCCAGGTATATTAATGCCATAAGAAATTTTACATTAAAGAAAATACTTAATCTCTTAGACGGACATGAGATAGCTGCGTAAAAACGTATCTGTTGCATGTCCGTCCTTAATAATAGCGCTTTTACGCTAGAAGTTTTGGGAGTTGATTTCATGACCTCTTTCTTTACCACACTGAATGTAGTACTTCCAATTTGCTTTATGGTAGGATTGGGAACATTTTTGCGCAGCAGAGGCATATTGAACGATGTGGGGTGTAAAATACTAAATAACCTAGCCTTTTTTATTTTTCTTCCCAGTATGATTTTCAAAAATATTTACGGAGCAAGTATAGGTGAAGGTGTTTATGGCAAGCTATTGGGATTCGCCGGAATTTGCCTGGCTGGTTCATTTCTTATATTGATGCTCCTTGTTTCAAAAATGGAGAAAACGCCAGAGAAACGAGGTGTAATGGTTCAAGGTAGTATTCATAACAGCTTTTTGATTATCGGAATGAGTTTGGCTGCCAACTTGTATCCTGATATGGATTATACTGTTTTAGCAATCCTAGCCACACTTGCAATTCCGATGAATCATATCACCTCAATCCTTTCATTGCAATTTTTCCATAACAGGAAAAGTAACCTTAAACAAATTTTAACTCTTGTTATTCGAAACCCGGTGCTTATTGGGTGTGCAGCAGCAATTATTCTTAACGCTGTAAAAATTCCTGTGCCTAAAGTGCTTCTTTCCACAGTGTCAAGCTTATCCTCGCCGGCCATTCCAATATGCCTGCTGGCCTTAGGCGGTAACTTTAAATTTTCATCCTTTCGCACAGACTACAAGCAAGTATTATTTAGTTCGGGAGTTAAGCTGATTTTATTACCTTTAATTTTTGTTCCACTAGCAGTTTTCGCCGGATTCAAGGGAATGCCGCTTCTTGCACTTTTGGTATTTTTCGGTTCTCCCACTGCTCCGGTTACTTATACTTTGGCGGCTTCAATGGATGGAGATACCGATCTTGCCTCTAAAATCGTTTTATTTTCTAATTGTCTAGCTGTAATTACATTGTTCTGTTTTATATATATACTGTTATCCTTAGGGCTGCTATAAAATAGAAACAGACAGGCCTGGATTAATTGATTTCAGCATATGTTGGAGTAAAAGATACATATAATGAACCCCTCTTCTGAACATTTTCAAAAGAGGGGTTTATTATATGTATAAGCCTATCAGTTAAAATATGCCGAGATGCTCAAGCAGTATTTTCAAGCCAATCAATATGAGAACTATACCACCGGCAAGCTCTGCTTTGCTGCCAAATTTGGAGCCGAAGCGGTGACCGACTTGAACACCTATGAAGGACAGTGAAAAGGTTATAATACCAATAAAGGAAACTGCGGGAACGATGGCCGCCTGTAGAAACGCAAAAGTAATTCCGACAGTCAGGGCGTCAATACTGGTCGCAATCGCAAGCACGAAAATCTCCTTGATGTTGAGGTTGTCTGAATGCTTTGCATTGTCCTCTTCATCCTTGAATACATTTACTATCATATTGCCGCCGATAAAGGCTAACAGTACGAAGGCAATCCAGTGGTCTATAGGGGTGATGTACTGTTCAAACTGCTTGCCGAGAAACCATCCGATAAGCGGCATAAGAGCCTGGAAGCCGCCAAAGAAAAGTGCTATGACAGCTGCATGCTTGTTATTGAGCTTTCGCATATCCAAACCCTTGCTCAAAGATGCGGCAAAAGCATCCATTGATAAACCTACTGCAATTAAAAAAAGTTCAAGTAATCCCATGTGTCTCTGCCTCCTATAAAAAATCAGGTATGCTTTATGCGATACCTGATAATAGCACTATTTATTATAGACTCAGGTACGGCTAAAGCCATACATGAGTCTCGTTGTTTAATGTAAGCCAGACCGTATGTGGTCAGCATGTTGACTTACAACGCATATGCGCCAACTACTCCCTCACGAACAAGCAAAATAATAACATTTTTATGGAAGTTTGTCAAGGTTATCTAAGTAAGCGGTATAAGGGCTTCTCAGTTTATTAATATTTCATAAGAAGTCTCTTTTTATGCTCAAAAGTCAAGTAAAAACAGGTAAATCATGTTATCATAGGAATATATAAAATGCTATATTATACTATCGTCATCCTGAACGCAGTGAAGGATCTTTTCACAGTTCCCCAATGACAGCATAGGCAGTTGTAATTATTTCAAATCTCAGTATTTGTAAGTAATGATAGATAAATGTCAGAACAATGTCCCGGGAAATAAAATTTGCAGACTGATTTTGTATGAATATGAAAGGAATGAAGGTATACAGATATGAAACTAAAAGAAAAGGCAAGGGAAATAAAGAAAAATATCGCAGCATTGTTTATCGCCATAAAGAAAAAGG
>JAQZBM010000311.1 GCA_029238945.1 Clostridia bacterium | reverse complement strand
GCACATAGACAATATATTGAATGTTTCTTTCGAAGGGATCAGGGGAGAAGTCATGCTTCATTCTTTCGAGGATTATAATATCTATGTTTCTACCGGCTCAGCCTGTTCTGCGAAAAAGGGTGCTCATAAAAACTACGTTCTACCAGCAATGGGATTGAACCAAGCACAGGCAGAAGGCGCCATACGCTTTAGTTTTTCTTATCAGAACACCATAGAAGAAATTGATTATACAATAGATGCTATCAAAAAAATATTACCTTTCTTAAGGAGGATACATAAATGAACTGTATGTTAGTAAAATATGCAAGCGAAATATCACTAAAGGGATTAAACAAAAAATATTTCGAGGACCTTTTAGTAACCAATATCAGAAAAGCCATAGGTAACGGCT
Source organism: Clostridia bacterium (assembly GCA_029238945.1). Classification (GTDB taxonomy): domain Bacteria; phylum Bacillota; class Clostridia; order Lutisporales; family Lutisporaceae; genus GWB2-37-7. The sequence goes on along the minus strand of JAQZBM010000311.1, from coordinate 3,662 downwards.
TCAAAATACAAAAGGAATCCGGAAGAATATACATAGACACCTATTCTGAAGAATTAGCAGATAAGGTAAAAAAAGTATTTGGGGTTATAGGCGTTGCTGAAGCCGAAATCACAGAAAAGGATATGGATAAAATTGGTGAGGTAGCAATTAAGCAAATGAAACAGCTTAAAGGGGTCAAAACCTTTAAGGTTGAGTCTAGAAGAGGAGATAAGAAATTCCCCCTGCAGTCTCTTGAAATATCAAGGGAAATTGGAGGTACGATACTTAAAAATGTGGAGGACATTACAGTAGACGTTCGAAACCCTGAAGTCGTGGTTAATATAGAAATTAGAGATAAGGCATATATCTATACAAAACTGGATAAGGGTGTAGCAGGAATGCCTTATGGAAGTGCAGGCAAGGGAGTACTTCTGCTTTCCGGTGGAATAGACAGTCCTGTAGCAGGCTATATGATGGCAAAAAGAGGCTTGGAGCTGGTTGGAGTATACTATCATAGTCATCCATATACCAGTGAAAGAGCCAAGGAGAAGGTAATTGAGCTTGCTAGGAAGCTTTCTGTATATACTGGCTCGTTCAAGCTATATGTAGCACCTTTTACTGAAATTCAGATGCAGATTATTGAGAAGTGCAAGGAAAATGAACTAACCATCATTATGAGAAGATTCATGATGCAGGTTGCAGAGCAGGTAGCAAAGAAAGAAAATGCCTTGGCATTGATTACAGGGGAAAGTTTAGGCCAGGTAGCTAGCCAAACCTTAGAAAGTATGCATGTAACAAACAGTGATTTAGAAATGCCAGTATACCGCCCTGTAGTGGGTATGGATAAGATAGATATCACAGATATAGCAAGACAAATTGACACCTTTGAAACATCTATTCTCCCTTTTGAGGACTGCTGTACAATATTTGTGCCAAAGCATCCAAAAACGAAACCAAGAGTTGATGATATAAGGAAATCTGAGGAAGCATTAGATAAAGAGCAGCTTATTGCAAATTGCATGGCAAATATGGAAATTATAAAAGTTACTAATTTACAATAGGATTGGTGGTTCATGGATATGAAGAATAAAAGCTATTATCAGGATAGAAAATTGACCGTTTTTAGAGAGTTGGTTAAATCACTATGGACTGATGGATCGGCTAAGAACATTAAGAAAATTGAAGAGGAATTAATAAACAGAGGCTTGTTTGAAGAAAAGGAGAGAAATATCATTCGTGATTATATCAAGCTTGCCGCGGGACAAGGATTAGAAAACAAAGATGAATCGGTCGAAGAAGCGGTAAATCATGCAATGCATAATAAAGATATAGAATTCCCTTTGGTCACGGTTGTTAAGGATGTGTGCGACCTATGTGATCATTCAGCAGGCAGTGAACCATGCAAAGCAAGCTGCAGCCATGGGGCGCTTATTTACAATAAGGAGCGGGGCGTTGAAATTGAGAAAGATAAATGCCTGACCTGTGGAAATTGTGTAAAAGCGTGTCCTCATGAGGCTTTAAGTGACAAAGTAGAATTTGTACCGATTATTGATATGCTTAAACAGCAGGAAGTACCTGTTTATGCAGCAATTGCGCCGGCTTACGTAGGACAATTTGGAGATAATGTAAATCCGGGTCAAATCAGAAGTGCTCTTAAGATGATGGGCTTCAAGGATATGATAGAGGTTGCATTATTCGCTGATTTACTTACCTTAAGAGAGGTTTTTGAGTTTGAACACTTGGTTCATACAAAAGAGGATTATCTTATTACAAGCTGCTGCTGTCCAATATGGATGAACATGATACTTAAGGGGTATCCGGAGCTGCTGGAGAATTTCTCGCCTGCAGTATCGCCGATGATTGCAGCAGGGAGAGTACTGAAGGAAGTATATAAGGGTTGTAAGGTGGTCTTTATTGGGCCATGCATAGCAAAGAAGAATGAAGCCAAGGATAAGGACTTGAAGGACGCCATTGACTATGTCTTGACCTACAGAGAAATGGATGAAATATTTAAAGCACTAGACCTGGATTTGTCAAAGCTGCCCGATGAGCAGTATGAACAAAGCTCCCTTGGAGGAAGAATATATGCGAGAACTGGCGGAGTCAGCAAAGCAGTTGCGATTTCTCTAGAACGAATAGGCCACCAAGGTATAGAATTAAATGCAATTCAGGTAGACGGTGTTATGGACTGCAAGGCAATGCTGGATAAGCTTAAAAATGGCATTGTAGAAGCCAATTTCATAGAGGGAATGGGCTGTAAAGGTGGCTGCGTTGGAGGACCAAGAACAAATATAGAGGTTCAAAAAGCAACTGATTTTGTAAACCAATATGAATAGGCATTATTCTTGAAAGAATAGGGATTCACTTCCCAGATGATATATTGAAGGGTAAGTCTAATAAGTTATTTGGACGGGATTTTGAGTAGGCTATGCTCGGATGCAATATACTGTAGGAATATATCCTTTGACTTAAGGAACGAATTTTCTGTCGTATAGTTTCAGCAGCATCAGAAGCTTTGCTTTGAGGCTGTGGCTCTGGAGTAAGACAAAGCAAACTTCTTCGGAAGCCTGCCGTTGGAGTAGGTGAAACTTTTCTCCAGAAAGTTATTCCTTAAGTAAAGTGTTTGTGCTATTTAATAAAGCGTTGGGGACGGTTCCTAACGCTTCTCTACACTTTTGAAGGGAGAGTTCTGTTTGGATAAGCTTATTATTAAACCTTTTGTGGGAGTTGGCAATGTAAAACTAGGAATGACTATGGAAGAAGTGCATGAAGCAATGGGAATGAATTTTGTTAGTACTAAGATGTTTAATATAATAACTGATAGATATATGGAATCAAATTTTCGAGTAGATTATGATAAGCATAATATTGTAAACTTTATTGAGCTCATCAATTATATTACTGATTATTCGCAAGTATTCTACGAAGAAGTGAATGTTTTCCAAACAAAAGCAGCCGAATTGGTAGCATACTTCGAAAGATATGCAAATTATAATCATGATTTAGTAGAAGCTCAGTCTGGTTCTGGATATGTTTTTGAAGATTTGGGAATATCCCTATGGAGATCGCGGGTTTTTAGTAAAGAGTTCCTTAAGGAATCATGGTATAAGCAGATGGCAAAAGAAGAACAGGAAGCTGAACTAAGATTTCAGTATTTTGAAACTGTCTCTGTATGGAGTAAAGGTTATTATGATCAATAAAGCGCTGGGGACGGTTCCAAGCGCTTTTTGTATAAAGAACTTTAAACAATGTAAACTTGGCTAGGATAATACCTGAAATTGATTTATAGCAGCACATTAAGCTAGGTTGCTAGTGTATTCTGTGAAATACTGCTAAGAAAAATCCGTAATTGCTGGCATGGATGCCAGCAGCCCAGCAACCTGACAGGATGTCAGATTTGCAGGGGTAGGATTTTTCTGCAGTGTAAGCAGCTAAATACACTTGCGAGCTAGCTCATGAGCAGCATAAACAATGTAAGGTCTTATCCGTTATTATAAACAGCAGTAAACGGCATACTCAAAAGCGCTTCTCTATTCTAGAGTATTTACTTATTTCGATACTCCGCAAGCAGCAAATCCACCATACGTCCATAGCTGTATATTCCGTCAGCCTGTTTATTTGATTTTAGATAGGAGTCATTAATTCTTTCCTGCATTTCTTCAACAGGTCCCTCGAATTGCTTC
>JAQZBM010000056.1 GCA_029238945.1 Clostridia bacterium | reverse complement strand
AGTTGCAGATACAATAGTTAAGGGGTAGTCAAACAGGCGGTCCAATGCCTTGTTAATTCTTTCTCTCTTTAATATTTTCTCTTTTCTCAACTTACTTCACTACCTTATTATTTAATATAATCAATGGTTTTCATTATGCTTCTGTTAACCTATAAAAAGAATGAAGCCTATAACCAAATCTACACAATCAAACATATTTCTACAAAATATTATAACATTATATGTATTAACTCTCCATAATTATTATTTTGTAGTTTCTCCTATGCTACTTGAGATAGCGTGAAGAAAATTTCTTGATAATATCTCTGAGAAATTTGAAACAATACCATACTCAAAAGTACTTTTGAAATTAGCTTGAATTTTAAACCCACCGGTTTCATCATCCTCTACAAGCTGAATAATCTCTTGTTCTTCCAGTAATCCTAGTAGCAGGTTTCTTATCTCCACTACTGAACCAAGAGGAAGTCATACATATTCAAGTCCTGTAATGGATTTAGTTTACATTTTAAAGAATAGATTATCTGCATACCATAGGTGCTTCATTAATTTTGCCTTAAAAAGTTTATCTTCGCTAAGAGAAAAATATAAAACCAAACTTTTAAATTTTTCGAAATCAAATCTCTTAAATCCGGTATATATATCCTCCCTAGAATCAATGATGTTGAATATAGCTTTTTCAGACAATAAGTCTTCGGTACAATCTCTTAGTTTTTTTGTTATGCCTTGAAACTAAAAGAGCATCAAGATTTCTACTATAATCAACTAAAATCTCGATGCTTTTTCATCTGGCTGTTAAAAAACGTAAACTGTCTCAATTTTCATTTGAGACAGCCCCTTTATATGATTAGGATATACAATTTCACATTCACCATCACCATCAGTATTAACAAGTAACTTTCATAGTTCATGTATTAGCAAACAAATGCCTGTTATGCTTTTGGAGGTGTTCCTTCTGCGTTTGATACAACTGCATCGATTTGGACTAAAGCATCTTTAGGTAAAGCTGATACGCCAGCTGTTCGACCTGCAGGAACACCGCTTGAGAAGATTGATAGAGATTTTACGATTGGGGTAGTGTAATGAAAAATATGCGATCATACCGGTTCAATTATTCCGGCTTTGATATAGATAAGCTAAAGCTAATTGGACAGGGTCACCAGGGCAAGGTTTATTTGCTTCCTAACAGCAAACCCATAGAAGGCGGAGAATCCTTTGAGCAGTTTAAAAACAGAGTAAACGATAACTTAAAAATGCATCCCTGGACACCTATAGGTCACAGGGATGCATTTCATGTGTTAAGTAACAAAAGGTAACCGGTATCAATTACTTATCAAAGGGTAAAATATATTTTTATTGCCAAATTTCTTATGGAACTCAGCTTGAGCTTCAGCCAACATACCTGGTTGAGTGAATAAGTCATAAATAGTTCATTATGCTTTCTTAATATTTCCTGTCCTAACATTTGACAATGAACCTGAAAAACCAATATTTTGAGCAAATATACAAGAGTGTTTCCGCCTTACCTCATCTTATAAATATGATATGGCATACCGGCAATCTCGCTGCGAGCCATGAAGAATCCGCCGCATCCGGGATGTTCTGCTTTGTCTGCTTCATTATAGTTCCAACTACCAGAACCAACATAGAAGTCTTTCATGTCTCTTCCGCCAAAACCACCGCAGGTTACCTGGGGAGTCGGAAAGGGGATTTTCTCTTTTTCATTCAATTCCGGGTCCCATACAGAAAGGCATCCCGTCCAATGGCAGATGTAGAGGTTATCTTCCACATCCATTGACATGCCATCAGGCATACCGTAGTTTCCCTTGAAATCTAGCGCTTTTTCCCCCTTAGACAACACACCTATCTTAGGGTCATAGTCATAAGAAAGCAAACACTCATTGTATGTATCAGCAACATACATCTTTGTGCTATCACGATTCCAAAGCACGGTGTTATATTGATTGATAACAGGATCAATTACCCTAAGGGTTCCATCTCTCTCAATGCAATAGAAGCCCCCAGTCTGGTCAGGCGTATAGGCATCACTTCCGTAAGTCAGAGCCACGGTACTGACATAAATTCTTCCAGCTGCATCCACTCTGGAGTCACTATATCTGACGGTGATATCTCCCTTGGAAGGATCGGCAATAAACTTCAACTCCCTTGTCTGAAGATCCAGAAGGTACACGCCATCGCGAAGCACGCACAAGAGCTTATTTAGATCGTCGCAAGGGACTGCGCTTCCAATAGGCTGACCTGTATGCCACACTTCTTCCCCACCAGTTTGAGGATTGTAACGGTGGACGTCACCCCTATCCAAATCTGTCCAATATAACTTTTGAATACGATTATCCCATGTAGGAGTTTCCGGCAACTGAACGTTGCAGTTAATCTTGGATTCAAAGCGCATATAAAGGTACCTCCTTGTGTATACTCAGGTATTTATCATACTAACCACCATGCCGTTGCACTGCACAAAAAATTATGAAACTCGTAGGGGCGAACAGTGTTCGCCCGTGGCGTACTAACAATCCGGATCAGCCTTTAATTGATTATGCCCAAATCGGGCGAACACTGTTCCCCCCTACAGTAGGCTGAATTTGGAGAGTTTCATATTAACTAACAGAATATGAGACTTATGATTTCGTCTTTACTTATAGCTCCGAAATAATCTTCCAATTCAAAATGGCTTATACTTTTTTCAACGTCGGTCTTTCTGAGGGGGCATTCCTTCAAAGCTGCAATGATTTCTACCAGACACTTTCTGGAAAGGAAGTCTCCGAAAAAGGCAATATCAGCAATCCGGCCATTTCTTATGGACAGTCGGACTTCTAATGTACCCCCATCAAATCTTTGACGGTTGATTACATCAAATACAGGGGAATTTCCGTAGTTCCATTCCCAGGTATCATATTTCCGGGTCTTAATTTCTCTTACGGCAGTTAATTCTTCCTTTGTCAGTTTTGCATCAATGACTTCATCACATAGGTGGCCACGGAGAAAGGCCCAAAACACCGCCAAATCCATATCCACGGGCAAATAGTCCCGTATGTTTCCCACGCGGCTGGCAACGGATTTCACACTCTTTGATTGGAATTTTTCCCCATTGACCCGTAGTGCGCCACTCAACATGGCTGGGTCAGAATCAAACAGCAATGTCCCATGATGTAAAATCCTGTTCTTCCATAAACGCTGTGCGGTTCCAGACACTTTTTTCCCATTTACCAGTATATCATTCCGTCCACTTGCCTCTGCATACAGACCCAGTTCACTTAACGCTTGAATCACTGGTGCTGTAAATCGGCTAATCGACAATCGTGATACATCTCCGGCATCCGTAATGAATGAATAGTTCAAATTTCCCAAATCATGGTATACAGCACCACCGCCTGTCATCCTGCGAACAACATTGATGTGGTGCGATTCCACAAATGGACGATTGATTTCCTCTTCTGTATTCTGGTTTTGTCCCACGACAATTGTGTTTCCGTTCTGCCAAAGGATCAGATAATCACCCTCTGCTTTGTGGGTCAACACATACTCTTCAAAGGCCAAATTATAAAAAGGGTCCTTGGATCCTGTTTCTAAATAGTAAAATGGTCTCATGGCATCTCCTCTAGGGTAAAATTATTTCTTGCTCAGGGTTACACAAAAGCTGAACATTACCAAACTCATGTCCGAATTTGATATAATCCTGATGGGCCAGGATGCGCAAAGATATCTTGTCTTCATTTTCAAATGGCATGTGGTACAGGATGACATTTTTACAGTTCCATTTTTTCAGAAGGCTACGCCCCTGCTTCGAATGGAAAAATATAGGGTTGATAAATACCGTGTCCAGTTGAACACTATTCAAGAGAAGATAATTGTCACTATTTTCATAGTCACAATCGCTTGTCACAAGTATTTGCTTTCCTTTTACTGTTAGCAATATGCAGTCACAATCAAGATTTGTAAACATCCTGCCAGTGTGCTGCATACCAAGCACAGTTAAATAAACATCAGACATCAGCTGGTATGAGTGATGCTGTCCCCGGGGCAACCCCAGTTGCCAATAAGGTACATGGGCCTGCTCCAGGTATGCTGCAAGTTTCTGTTCTTGAATTTCTTCGCCGGATTGTTTAGGAAGCAGTACGCGGTGTACACAGTTATGCTGCAGGTAATCCATCAGAAGCTTTGGAGAATAATGATCGGGATGATTATGAGTAAATAGGAGAAAATCTACATTCCGAAAACTATTATCCCCATGATTCATGCGTTCCAGCAGATCCAATGGTACCTTGCTGAAGGGATATTGATCGCTATGATGCAAAGCATCAATTAAAAATCGAACGCCAACCACCTCCAAAAGGACGCCAGCGTTCGCAGTGAGAAGGATGCGAGTCATACCCTCTCTCCTAACTCATTCAAATCTTCCCAAATGGGATCCAATGTGGCAATCAAGCGGCAATACATCCCGTATTTCTTTTTATAGTACTCATGTTTCATCATATCGGGGATATAGGCATGACGGATGTGTGTGCAATGATCCACAGCCTCATACATATCTTTGTAGATTCCAACGCCAACGCCTGCGGCCATGGATGCACCCAAAGCCCCAAGTTCTTCTGCTTCAGGAATTTCAACAGATGCCCCTAATGCATCAGCAAACATCTGCATCCATACGCTGCTGCGTGCACCGCCACCAGCCATACGTACAACCTTAGGCCGATTACGGAATTCCAACAGACGGTCAATATGATACATGTGGCAAAATACCACACCTTCATAGATGGCCCGTAGTAAATCAGGAATACCATGCCCCCCCTTCAGTCCAATAAAGGCTGACTTTGCATCAATATTTACATTGGTGCCATATAGGAAGGGCAGAAAAATGATGGTATTATGAGGTTCGCTCTTATCCACCATACGGTTGATTTCATTGTAACCGTAGAATTCCATACCCTGCTGTTTCAGAAAAGTCTTGATAAACCATTCCTGATTAGTTGCGGAAGTAGAGCTTCCTTCCAAAATCTGCTGATATCCGGGCAGGCAATAATAGAAGGCGCTGAAAATATTCTTGGAATAAAGAGGCCTCTTTGTGATAAACGTATTCACTCCCCAAGTACCAATAATCATTCCCAGTTGTTCTTCCTTTACAACGCCCTGAGAAATTACGGTAGCTGATGTGTCAATCAACCCGCCCACAACAGGCGTCCCGGCCTTCAGTCCGGTAATATCTGCACACTCCTCAGTAACATAGCCGCCAATTTCAGAGCTTTCCAAAATCTTTTCTGGAAATTTGCTCATATACTTACTAATTCCCAATCTCTCTGCGATATCTATACTGAACTTGCGAGTATTCAGATCCATCATACTGGTAGAAGAAAACTCCGTGGTTTCAAGACAAAACCTGCCTGTCAACAAATATCTTGCATAATCCTTTGCTGTGACAAAGACATCCGTCTTGTCCAAAGTCCCAGGATCATATTTTGCAAACCATGCAACTAACGCAGAGGTTTGGCCGGCCCACAGGATCTGGCGTGTTATGGGGATAATCCCATCCAAGGTTCCGTCTTCATTCCATTTCTTAATGAATTCTTTTGCTCTCATATCGCTAGACAAAATAGCGGGGTGGGTAGGATTACCTGAGCGGTCAAACATGTATAAGCCATTTGCTTGCCCAGTCACACCGATTGCAGCAATGTCAGCTGCGTCAATACCTGATTTTTGCAAAGCAGCCCTAATAGCAATGTAGATACAGTGTTTAATTTGATATGTATCTCGTTCACAGTAATCAGGACGTGGTGTCAAAGTATCCATCTTTTCACCACAGAAACAAATCTCATGACCGCAAGGGTCGTAAATAGCAACCTTAGCTACACTACCGCCCACATCAACACCCATCAAATACTGCATCTTATACCCCCCCAATTTAATACTTCTCTAACTTATCACGCAAGAATTTACTAACTTCCTTTAGATATGGATGGAAACTATCTTTGTCATAGCTCCACATCTCAGCTGTCATGAAACCAGTATAGCCCATGTTATGCATAGTTTTCAAGCAGCGATCAAAGTCGACGATTCCCTTTCCAAAGGGTACATCACGGCAGATGTGCTTCATAGCGTCTTTCATATGAATTCCCGCAATCAATTCTCCTCCAATTGGCAATTCAACAGATGGATCAAAACCCATGGCGGTTAGGTTGCCAATATCTGCATAGCAGCGCAACTGATTGGATTTCATCTCTTTGCATAATGCAACGATATTGGTACAGCTTCCCATAAATTCTGCATCCATTGTTTCCAATGCCAAATTTAAGGGGCTGCCTTCAACCATTCGGACACATTTCTCAATAGATTTTCTGAAGAGACACTTTGTATGATCATTTGCCTTTTCGCCCAAATCGTCATAAGCAGCCAAATGGACAACCTGAATGCCAAGTTCTTCTGCGAATCCGATTGCACGTTGAACCAACTCCAAGCCCATTTCTCTAGTATTATTGTCTTCACTCCCAAGAGGGTACAGCCTGTTAGCAGTCAATGCCATTGTATAAATAGGAACCCCGGTTGCTTTAATGGCCTTTGAAATCCTATTAGCAGTCTCCTTATCATAAAGACGGCTAATACGTTCATTAGTACCATCAATGCTTAGCTCCAAGCAATCAAAGCCAGATCCTTTTGCTAACAGAAGTTTATCTTCCCATGAGAGACTGTTGCTGATAGCTTTCTCATATACGCCTAACGGCAAATCTTTCAAGGCTTTCAAACTCTTATCTCCTTAACAGGTGAATTATTAGTTTTGTTATTAGCGATTGTTCTGTCCGTAATGTCTGTGAGTTTCAACCGCTTCGAGCTCCTGCTCGTGAGTCATCAGCGCAACTTTTCCTTCAGGTGCAGCAGCCTTTGCTGCCAGGTAGCACTTGGCTGCGTCTTCCATGTAGATGCAGGCTGCCTCAGCATCATGAAGCGTAGGGCCCACAGCGATAACACCGTGATGCTTGAGAATAACTGCTCTGCGATCACCAATGTACTTCACAGTCTCAATACCCATTTCATCGCTGGCTGCGGCAGAATAGGGTGCTACGTATACAGAACCCAGGCACACATTGCAAAGGGTAGTGCAGCATGCAGGTAACTCATCTTCTATCAAGCCAACAGCAGTTGCATAAGGCTGATGAGTATGAATAATTGCGTTGATGTCAGGACGGTGGTCATAAATATACTTTAAAGCACCTGTGTCAACAGAAGGCCGAAGAGTACCTTCGATCACATCCCCATTCTTATTCAAGACCAGTACCTGATCCAGAGTCATAGTTTCATATGGAGTACCAGACGGCGTGACAACGATGTCACCGTTTTCTTTGCGCACACTAACGTTACCGCCTGTGAGCTGTACCAGGCCAACTCTCTTAATTTCGTTTGCTACAGCAATAATTTCGGTTTTATCTTTTTCGTACATATCTTCACCTCAATACATAGTTATGATTATGTTCTCTATCACTATCCCCATAAGTATTTGGGAGATAATGGTTGATTTGCTTATGGTACTCTGCTTAATAGTATCAAAGCATATACTTTGCATATGCCTCATCGATCATCTTTAGTTCCTCAGCCGTGAGTTCCCATTCAGCAGCCTTGACATTCTCAATCGAATGCTTAGGCTCGGTTGGGCCCATTAAAGTGGTAGTGACACCTTTCTGTGCCAGCACCCAGTTTAGGGAAACCTCAGGCACCTGGACACCACGTGCGTTTGCAATCTCACGAAGTACGTCGATCACCTTATTGCAGTTCGTCCACATAGGTTCTTCATAGAAGTTATAGAAGCCGCTTCTCTGCTCTTTACCACCATTCACGATGGGCCTTATAATCTTGCCAGTGAGCATGCCGCCACCTAGGGAACCATAAGTCATAATACCAAGGTTGTTGTCTGCGCAATAAGGGATAATGCCATTTTCAAAACTGGAATGATTGAGCAGGTTACAGGGGGGCTGTACGCAGCAAATGCCAGCCTTCTCCTGTGCAATCTTAATCTGACTCACATTGAAATTGGACACGCCAGAAGCACGGATCTTGCCTTCCTTCTTGAACTCCGCCAGCAGTTCCAGAGCTGCATCAATACCAAAGTTCAGGTCAGGCCAATGGACTAAATACACATCAATGTAATCAGTCTGCAGACGACGAAGAGAATTCTCCAGCTCCTGACGAAGGACCATAGGGGACAGACATCTCACATATTCACCCATAATGCGGTGAACGCCACACTTAGTAGCGATAATGGCCTTGTCTCTGCGGCCTTTCAGTGCCCTACCAACTGCCAACTCAGCCTCAAAATTCTGGCCATAAGCAGGAGCAGTATCAATCAAATTTACGCCCAGATCCATGGACTGATGGATTGCATCAATGCAAAGTGATTCTTCGACTTCTCCAAAGAAGTCATTACCTAGTGCCCAAGTGCCATGACTAAGAACAGACACATTAATTCCACTATTACCTAATTCACGATATTTCATATTTTTCTCCCCTTTCAATAATTTTTTATGCTAAGCATTCTTTACTGTTGATTAGCTTGTTCATAGTAACTGCCAAAATTAGCACTGCCCCTTTAAGGAAATCCTGATAGTACGCATCAACGACTGTCAGAATACCTGTTGTGATGCAGATGATGATCATTGCTCCGATAACACTTTTAAATGTGGAACCTTCCCCACCAGTAAAGGCTGTACCCCCAAGTAAGACTGCAATAATGCAATCGGTTTCCATGCCGTAACCGGAAAGAGGATCCCCCATGCCGCTATAGCTTGCTTGTGTGACACCAGCAAATGCGGCGAGAATACCGGTGATAACGAAGAGAATGGATACATACTTTGCGACGCTGATACCGGCAAGCTGTGCAGACACGGAGTTACCGCCGATTGCTGCAGAATACTTACCTATGACTGTCTTGCGCTGCAGAACAACAATAATTACAATAATTACAACTGCAACGTAGAATGCAGGGGGTAACCCCAACAGGAACTTACCTCGGCTATAATCACCAAACCAGGTGGGAAGGCTGAGTATGTCAGTACTCTTAATACCCGAGAACTTGTCTGGCACGATTAGCAGTGCGACACCCCTATATGCCATCATCGTAACAAGGGTTGCAATAACAGGGGTAATTCTCAGTCTAGTCACGATTACACCATTGATCAAGCCACACAAAATTCCAACCCCAACTGCCCCAAGCATACCCACAATAAAGGGATACCCTGCACGCACAATCAGTGCGTAGATAACACCGCAAAGGCCCATAGCACTGCCCACGGACAAATCCATGTAACCTGCAATCATAATAAATGTAAATCCGCAGGCAAGAATAATTGTGGGGGAACATACACGGATAAGACTAACCAGGTTGTAGGAACTCAGGAAATGGCCTCTGCCAAACCAAGTAGTTCCGCGAGCACTGATAAAGGAAAATACGATTATTACCAGGAAAAAGAATAGATAAATATAATTTTTCTGAATGAATTTTTTGAAATCAAATTTCCGTGATAACAAAGATTCTTTTTTCACTGTCGTCACTCCTTTCATCATTCTCAAGCTTTACGCTTATCCAGGGCATAGCGTTGAGCGACTATTGCCAAAAATGTTACAACACCTTTGAGGATGAAGGTCCAGTCAGGAGACAAAAGCATACCACCAGCGGCGTTGGTAACAATTGAGAAAGTCATTGTACCAATAAACGCACCCAGAACAGAACCAAATCCACCGGCAACAGATGTTCCGCCAAGGAGTGTCACGCAAAGGGCATCAAACTCGAATCCCTTGCCACGGGTACTATAACCAGCAAGAAACTCTGAGGCCAGCACAATACCAACAATGGCTGCAAGCACAGAGTTGATGAGGAACAGTGTTCCAAGGTGCCTGTCTGCCTTGATACCGGACAGCTTAGCTGCTTTGGCATTGGCACCTACGTAATAAGTTGTGCGGCCAAAGACAGTCTTCTTTTCGATGATGTAGAAGATAATCAAAATGACCAACATGATGATGACAGATAGCTTAATGGATGTATTGCCAAACTGAACATACATCTTGCCAACCAGACCGAAGCTATCGTCCAGATTCGTACTTCTCTGTGCACCTCTGGCAATAATCTGAGCAATACCACGTGCCAGGAAACCAGTACCCAAGGTAATAATCAGGGAAGCAACCTTCAGACGGGCAATAAAGAAGGCATTGATCAAACCAATCACCATGCAGCAAAGAATCGCAAGTAGTGCTGCAGGGAAAAACGAAAGTCCCAGACCAATATCAAGGGTTCGGGTAGCATCGGTACCCTGGCAGAAAAATGCAACAAGAACTCCTGCCATAGCGACAATGCCGCCCAAAGACATATCCATGTTGCCGGTTTTGACGATAAATGTTGTACCAATGCCGAGGAGGACCAAGTACCAGTTATTAGTCAATAACGCAAGAATATTTGATTTACATGCAAAGTTCGGAACCGCAATACATGCTATCCCAAACAAGACAAGCAGCACACCGGTCATGAACAATATAATGAATAGTTCGTCGCTCAAGGCAACCAGCAATTTTTTCTTTTGTTTTCCCATATTACTCACCTCCCGTCACGATGTGGATGATCTGCTGTGTATCAATATCTCCACCGTTTTCAATGCATGTGCATAGCTCACCATCATAGAGAAGATAGATACGGTCGCACATGTTAACAATTTCCGTGAGTTCCGAGGAGAAAATCATGACAGACTTGCCTTCTTTACGGAGATTACGGATGATTGTGTAGATTTCGCTCTTAGCGCCTACATCTATACCTCTGGTAGGTTCATCCAGCATCAGCAAATCTGCATCAGAAAACAAGCTTTTTGCAAATACGATCTTCTGCTGGTTACCACCTGAAAGTTTTGCCACTTCTTTTTCCATGGAATGTGTTACGATATTCAGCGCATCAATGTATTTCTTTGTGGCAGCCTTCTCTTGTGCAATATTCAGGAATCCCATGGTCGCGACTTTGTTCATGCTCATCACAGGGACATTGCTCCGAATCGTAAGCATCGTAAAGAGACCCTGTGTACGTCTTTCTTCAGGAACCAGCGCTACGCCGGCTTTAATCGCTTTATGGGGTGTGGGATGAAAAGGCTTGCCCTCAAAAGTAATCGTGCCATGGAAAGGATCCTCCCCATAGATTGCTCGTGCAATCTCAGTTTTTCCTGCACCAATCAAGCCGTAAAAACCTACTATTTCACCCTTCTTAACGTTGAAGGAAATATTTTTCAGTTTTTTGTTGGAAACATTCTCGACCTGGAGAATGTTCTCTTCAGGTTTTACCTCAGGTGGAATATATGCTTCATAGATGGTCTTGCCAATCATCATCCTGATCAGTTCGACCCGGTCTTTCACTTCAGTGATAGGCTTTGTTTCGATATGACGACCATCCCGCATAACAGTAACGTCATCAGCAAGTTCAAAGATTTCATCCAATCTATGGGAGATGTAGATAACCGTCACATTATTCTTTCTCAAATCTTTTACGATTCCGAACAGCTTCTGAATCTCCGTCTCAGACAGGGAGGCGGTAGGCTCATCCATAATGATAACATCAGCATTACTTGAAACAGCCTTTGCAATTTCAACAATCTGCTTTTTAGCAACGCAGAGAGAAGAGACACTTTGCTTTGGATCGATCGAAGGATCCAAGCTTTTCAGTGTTTTAATGACTTGGGCATTCTTTTCCGTATTCTTAATAAAACCAAATTTGGTTTCTTCAACGCCTAGTGTCAAGTTTTCCTCGACTGTTAGTTGATCCACAACGTTAAGTTCCTGGAAAAGCGTGCTGACACCCTTAACGCGGGCTTCGTTTGAATTAGCAGCATGGTACTCTTTTCCGTTCAAAAGGATCTCACCCTTTGTGCGCTGAATTGCACCTGTGATCACCTTAATCAGTGTCGACTTTCCGGCGCCGTTTTCACCGACGAGGCAGTGCACTGTGTTCTTTCTGATATCAAAGCTGACATCATTAAGGGCAATCACACCAGGATATTCTTTTGTAAGATTTCGGATCTCCAAAATGTTTTCAGACATAATCTCGCCCCATTCTACATCGAAGAATAATAACATATAAGAGCGTCAGCAGATGAGTATCAACTCCTCTGCTGACACTCTTATATGTTAATGTACTATTATCATTCTTCGGCAATATTGAAAATTACTTAACCGTGATGCCCCAGTGCTTGCTCAGCCAGGAAGCAGCCCCGGCCTTGTCCATGGAATACTTAGAGCAATTGTAAGCGGAGCAAAAAATTTCCTCTTCCTTATCGGACTTCTGCTTAACCTTGCCTTTGTATATGTCCATCAGGTTCTGAACACGAGCGATACCAGTCTCAGCAGGGGACAAGCCCAGAGACGCAACCAGAGAGGAATTGTTCACATAGATTTCCTTGTATTGAGCATCGTCGAAGTCACAGGAACAAACCAGCTCGGTAACAGGAGTACCATCCTCATTCAGGACGCCACGGCCTGCATCGACTAAAGCGCTCATCACACCAGTGGCC
>JAQZBM010000310.1 GCA_029238945.1 Clostridia bacterium | reverse complement strand
TCAAATACTTCTGCTATTGTCTTGTTTTGGAATATGATACCCGCAACTCCGCCAAGCAGTGTGCCGGCCATAAGTCCCGGTATAGCAGGTATCTTCATTGCAACAATTACAATAACTATAACAGGTACTAACAATAATAGTGGAGTGATGTTAAAGTTTGTACTCATTAGGTTAAGCAGTTCATTAATAGAAGTTGTATCAAGTTCTTTTCCTGCGTATTTGCTTCCTAATATTCCAAAGCCGATGAGTGCGATTATATAGCTAACTCCAGTTGTATAAATCATGTGCTTAACGTGGTCAAACAAGTTAGATCCTGCCATAGCTGGAGCTAAGTTAGTCGTATCTGAAAGTGGTGACATTTTGTCTCCGAAGTATGCACCGGATATAACAGCACCTGCTGTCATTGGAGCAGGAATGCCAAGACCTGCACCAACACCCATTAGTGCGATACCAACTGTACCTGCAGTTGTCCATGAGCTGCCTGTAGCTAAGGAAACTACTGATGCAAGTATAACTGTTGCGATAAGGAAGATACCAGGCGAAAGTATTTGCAATCCGTAATAAATTAGAGTTGGAACTATACCGCCTTGTATCCATGTACCAATGATCATACCGATAATTGCCAGGATAATGATTGCCTGCATTGTACCTTTGATGCTGTTAACGATTCCTTCTTCAATTTCCGTCCATGTATAACCCAATCTCCAGATTGCCATACCAGCAGTGATAATTGCACCTAAAATAAGAGCAATATGAACGTCTTGACCCCAACCGAAGAATTTGATACCGAAAAGCTCCTTTTCTTCCAGAACTGACCACATCAATATCAATATTGTGGCAACAACCGGTAATAAGGCTTCCCAAAGTTTAGGTTCTCTCTTAGTCTTAATTTTTGTCGTCATTAAAGTACCCCTTTCGATTCTTTATTTGTTAACTCAAAATAAGGTTTAGTAAGATACGTTTATGCTTGATATTTATAAATCCAAAATGCTATCTAGACCTTATTATAGAGCATAACAGTCACAAAAAATATAACACAAAAAGCTTAAAAAGTGTACGATAGAAAATGTAATAATTATAATATAATGGAAAATGCAAATGTAGGCAAGTACTAAAAATAAAGGTTTTTACATATTGATTGGATTGGAAAGCTTGAAAATGCTTTGTTTACAAAATTCTGACAAATTACATAATGAGAATGTTAATATATTAACATATTTATATTGCAAAAAAGGGCTGTGCACAACTTTCATTTTACAACAGCCCCTTTGATTTTATACTATTCTTATAGCAAATTCGGGACAAACCGGAGTGCAATAACCACAGGTTAGACAAATGCTTTTGTCTATATCTGCCTTTTTATCTCTGTCAAAGCTTATGGCATTGTTTGGACAAGCAGTCATACATTTGCCGCAGCTCTTGCAGAGCCCTTTGAATACCAAAGCCTTCTTCAGGGCTGGAAGACTGGCTGCCAGGCTAGGTACATTTTGACCGGAGAAGTAGGAGATGTTATATTCGGCTTCGGCAATACTGGTTATACCAATTGCTATAGAAGTATAGCTTTCTA
This sequence comes from Clostridia bacterium, assembly GCA_029238945.1. Taxonomy (GTDB): domain Bacteria; phylum Bacillota; class Clostridia; order Lutisporales; family Lutisporaceae; genus GWB2-37-7. The sequence continues at coordinate 1,307 of JAQZBM010000310.1, read as the reverse complement.
TATCCCTCGCAAACTTTAAAGCTTCTGTATACTGGCCAATTAAGCTGCCACCCGCCAGAACCTTCATAAGATATATGCCTTTTCCTGAGCTATATACCTTATTTATGGCCTCAATCATCTCTTCTTTTGAACCGTCTATAATTCCGAGACCTTTCATATTTATTATGGGAAATACAATATCAATCAAATCATTCTCAGCAGCGAGCCTTGTCACCGCCACACTATGAGTGGAGATTCCTATGGCTTTTACCTTGTCTTGCTTTTTAAGGTCTACCAGGCATTTTAATGCTTCTGAATATACCTCAAAAGCATTTGCTCCTTCTCTGGCTGCATGCAGATGGAAAATATCTATGTAGTCTATATCCAACTTTTCTAATGCCTCAGTTACAGCTGCATGCATACCTTCATAGGTTTTCTTGTTTGATTTTGATGCGATAACAGGCCTTATTCCGGTATTCTTAATAGCCATAGCAATTGGCTCATAGGTTCTGTACATTTCTGCGGTATCTATAAAGTTAACGCCTTTTTTGAGGGCAAACTCTATTATTTTTGAGTTTTCTTCAATGCTCAGATTTTTTTGAAGAGGACCCATAGGCAGTGCTCCGAAGCAGAGCTCTGTTACCTCTATTCCTGTTTGACCGAGAATTCTTTTCTCCATAATATATTTCACTCCAATATCCTTTAGATTATATAAATAGCTTATAATAAATAAATTATTAATTCAACATAGGAAAGCTCATATAATTTTACAAATTGGGTAAGTTAATCAATATATTTCGTGCTAAACAATTTACATAGTGCGATTTATTTAGAACGATAAAATTACCGAGTTTTTCAGGGTTTATAAAGGATATTTCAGGAATTTATAGAATATCAATATATTACATATATTATGCCTTGGTTTGTTTGTATATGAATAGGGAGGTAATTTAATGAATTTATTTGAATATTTAAGAAGCCAGGAGATTATCCCGAAAAGTAAAGCAGAAAGGTTTGCTAAGCTTTTAGAGAAATATGATGAAAACGATGTTCTCTACGAGAATGCAATCGAGGAGATGGACCTGACTAACGAAGAATACGAAGCATTATTTGCAGAGCTTGAAAAAGAAAACTTTGTGGATTCAATTTTTATAATTCAGTGTCCGTATTGCGATACTCTCGGAAATACATATGTAGAAAAGTTTGATATACCGGATTTTGATGAATGCAGGTTCTGCCATAATGAATTCAATCACAGAGAGAATTTCAATACTGCTTACAGAATCTATTTCAACTATCAGAAGAAGGTTGACGTCCTGACAGATTTA